>PNJT01000032.1 GCA_013822005.1 Novosphingobium sp.
GCGGCTCCGGCGGTAACGGGGCGCACTTCGGCACCCAGCAGCTTCATCCGGAAGACGTTGGGGGCCTGACGAGCCACGTCGGTCGCGCCCATGAACACCACGCAAGGCAGGCCGAAGCGCGCGCAAACGGTAGCGGTGGCGACGCCGTGCTGGCCCGCGCCGGTTTCGGCGATGATCCGGGTCTTGCCCATCCGCATGGCGAGCAGGATCTGGCCGATGCAATTGTTGATCTTGTGCGCGCCGGTGTGGTTGAGCTCGTCGCGCTTGAACCAGATCTGCGCTCCGCCCAGCTCCTCGGTGATGCGCGGGGCGAAGTAGAGCGGGCTGGGGCGGCCGACGTAGTGTTCGAGCAGATCGTCGAAGAGGGCCTGGAACGCCGGGTCGGCCTTGGCCTTGGCGTATTCGCGCTCAAGATCGAGAACCAGCGGCATCAGGGTCTCGGCGACATAGCGTCCGCCGAACTGGCCGAAGTGCCCGCGATCGTCAGGCTGGGTGCGGAAGGAGTTTGCTTGTGTAGGGGCGGTCATGACAGCGCCGCGTTGGCAGAGCCCGCGCGCGAAGTCTAGCCTGTGCGCGGCGCGATCTGCCTGCAAGGGGCCAGGCAAGGCTCTTCGCCGCAAGCGCGGCCTGTTGCCGCCTTGCCACAAGATTGCCCGAATCTGTAACTATCACATAGACTGTTCATTGAACCGCAAGGTCATGGGCCCCATTTGCTGTTCCGGTCAGCCGCCCGGCTCGAACCTCGCCCGGGGCTTGCTCCGTCCAGTAGTGTCGCGAACGGGTAACACTCTGTTTACGAACAGGATGAGCATAAACTGTCGTATTTGTGCAATTTCTTGGAGATCCTTGGCGGACCTATACAAGAAATGTTGCCACAATGCCACAGTCTCAAGGTTCAATGTAGGAAACTTGCCACGTTCATCTAGCATCAAGGGTTGGGGATGCTACATGGCTCTCACCAAAGGGGCGCACCTACCTCTAGTTGGAGAATGAAAATGAAGAAATTTATCCTGCCCGTCCTCGCCTCGCTGGCTCTCGCCACCCCGGCTCTTGCCAACGAAGGCCGCATCGAAGCGCGCGGCGGCGTGATCTGGTCGAGCGGTTCGAGCCAAGACACCTGGGGCATTGCCGCCGGTTACGATTTCGACCTCGGCAGCTCGGCTTTCGCCGGCGTTGAAGTGTCGGGCGACAAGATCGGTAACTCGGGCACCAAGGTCGCCTGGGGCTTCAACACCCGCCTGGGCTTGAAGGCCGGTGAAGGCACCCGCATTTTTGGCGCCGGCGGCTACACCACCGAAGCCTGCACTGGCTGCGACGGTCAGTGGGACCTGGGTGCCGGCGTCGAACAGAAGGTTTCGGGCCCGGTCTATGTGAAGGCTGAATACCGGCACTTCTTCGAAAACAGCATTGTTGCCGGTGGCGATGCGCTGGTGGCCGGCGTCGGCGTGCGCTTCTAAACAGAAGCGGCTCCAAGCCAATCAGAGCGGGGCGGTCCGGAAACGGGCCGCCCCGTTTTGCGTGCGGGGCGGATAGGTCTGGGCACTCCGGCATGGCTGTGCGATAGTGCGGCCAGCAATCAGACTCCTCAAACGATTGGACTTCAGCCGATGGACCTCAAACACTGCTATGCTCCCTTGGCTTTGGCCGCTTTGGTTGCCAGCGCGGCACCCGCCATGGCTGGTGCCCGCGTCGAAGCGCGCGCCGGGATCTTGTCCGAAGGCGGAGACACGGTCACGATCGGCGGGATCGCGGCGGGCTATGACTTTGACTTGCCCGGGCCAGTGTTCCTGGGCGGCGAAGTGTCGATCGACAACAATTTCACCAGCTTGAGCAATGGCTCTGCGGACCTGCTGGTTGGCCTGACCGCACGCGCCGGGATCAAGGCGGGGACTGGCGGGCGGGCCTATGTCACCGGCGGCCGAACGCTGCGTTCGGTCGAAAACTCACCCTACCATGCCGGGGCCGGTTATCAGCAGGCGATTGGCCCCAAGCTTTACCTCAAGGCCGAATACCGCCGTCTGTTTGCCACTGGGGTCAATGATCCAGGCGATGTTGTGGTGGCCGGGCTGGGCTTCAAGTTCTAGCCGCGCACCGCCTGGCAGAACCGGGCGATCAGGGCGCTGTCTTTGATCCCCGGTGCGCTCTCAACGCCCGAGGAGCAATCGATGAGGGGCGCGGCGGTTGCAGCAATTGCTGCGGCGACATTGTCTGGGTTGAGCCCGCCCGCCAGCCCCCAGGGCAGCGAGGCCTGCCAGCCCGCCAGCAGCGACCAGTCGAAGCTCAGGCCCATCCCGCCGGGAAGTGTGCCTTTTGGTGTCTTGGCATCGAGCAGCACGAAGTCTGCCGCCTCGACATACCGCACCACCCGGTCCAGATCGGCACGGCTGGCGATCGGCAGGGCTTTCCAGACCGGCAGGCCGAACTGCTGACGGACTTGGGCGAGGCGCTCGGGCGTCTCATCCCCGTGGAATTGCAGCGCATCAAGCGGCGCGGCGGCGAGCACTTCGGCCAGTTGCGCATTAGATGGATCTACGAAGACCCCAACACACTGGAGCCGCCCCGCCGCCTGCCGCGCCAGTTCCCCGGCCTGCCCCGGCGTCACAAAGCGCGGCGAGGGCGGGTAGAAGTTCAGCCCGGCATAGTCCGCCCGCCCGGCAATCGCCGCTTCGAGCGTTTCGGCAGTTGAAAGGCCGCAGATCTTGATTTGGGGGGCGTTCATAGGCCTCCCATACCCAAACCTCCGTTCGTGTCGAGCGAAGTCGAGACACCGCGCAATAGTGTCTCGACTTCGCTCGACACGAACGGGGAAGGGAGTGACTGAGCCTTACGGCGCCAGTTCGAACTGCACCGTTACATTGGCCCCGGCCTCGACTTCACCGGCCGAGATCGGGGTTGGGGCTGCCTCGGCAGCCATGGACATCTTGGCATAGACCGGCATCGGCGGGGTGTAGCCGCCGCCTTCGCTGATCGAGATGATCCGCACCACGCGCAGGCCAGCGGCCATGGCGTAAAGGTCGGCGCGGGCGCGGGCGTTCTTCATCGCGGCCACGCGGGCTTGGTCGTTCGCGGCCGAAGGATCGGCCATCTGGAAGCTGGGTCCGCTGACCTGGTTTGCGCCCGAGGCGACCAGCGCGTCGAGCACTTTGCCGAAGCCCTTGATGTCGCGGCTGCGGATGGTGACCGTGTTGTTGGCCTGATAGCCCACGATCCGCGGCTCTTGCGTGACCTGGCCATTGGGACCGACGATCGGCTGGCCGTATACCGGGTTGAGGCTGATCTGGCTGGTCTGCACGTCCTTGTCGGCAATCCCGGCCTTCTTGAGCGAGGCAATCACCCGGTTCATCGCCGCGGCATTGGCGAAAAGCGCTTCCGAAGCAGTCCTGCCTTCGCTGACCACCCCGGCGCTGAACACCGCCAGATCGGGCACACGGGTGCTCTTGCCATCGGCAGTGACGGTCAGCAGCGTGCTGGTCGCGGCAGTAGCGTGCTGGGTATCGTGGGCCATTGCGGTTCCCGGAAGCGAGAGGGCAAGGGCAAGCGGGGCAAGGGCGAATTTGAGCAATTTCATCGTGTTACTCCTCGGAGTTGCCGCCCCCTATGCAGCGCGAAGCCTTTCGCGTGGCTGAACCCTAAAGCGTCGCCTCAATCGCCCGCGCGGCCGCAGCGGGATCTTCCGCCCGGGCGATCGGACGCCCGATCACCAGCACGCTGGCCCCGGCATCGCGGGCCTGGCGCGGCGTCACCGAACGCTTCTGGTCGCCCAGCTTGCCATCGGCGGGGCGCAGGCCGGGGACCACCAGGAACCCGTCCTTCCACTGCGAGTGGACCGCGGCCACCTCGTGCCCCGAACAGACAATCCCGTCGAGGCCCGAGGCCTGCGCCAGTTCGGCCAGCCGCATCACCTGATCATAAGGCGTGCCCTCGATCCCGGTCGCGGCCATGTCGCTCTCATCCAGGCTGGTGAGGAGCGTGACGCCCACCACCTTGCAATGTTCGCCCGCGGCAGCCTTGGCATCTTCCATCATCGCCCGCCCGCCGCCGGCGTGGACCGTGACGATCGACGGCTCGAGCACATGGATCGCCTGCATTGCGCCGGCCACGGTGTTGGGAATGTCATGCAGTTTCAGATCGAGGAAGATCGGCAGCCCGATCTTGGCGATCTCATGCACGCCGTGGTGGCCGTGGGCATAGAAGAATTCGAGGCCAAGCTTGAGCCCGCCGACATGGCCCTTGACCTTGCGGGCGACAGCATCGGCGGTTTCGAGGCGGGGAAAATCGAGGGCAAGGAAGATCGGATTGGTCATAGCGGGCTGACGGGCGGCTCCTGTTTGGCATCAAGCTGGGTGGACGTGGCGATGGGCGCGGGATTGGCCGAAGTCGCCGCCTTGACCGAGTTTTCCAGCGCCCCGATCCGCCGGTTCCAGCGCCAGGAAGCGCCTTTGTGGAGCAGCCACATCGGCACCAGTCCCAGCGCGAAGGACAGCAGCACCAGCGCAGGCAGCTTGGTCTGGAGGATCAGCCCCTCCCAGATCTTGACCTCGACATCCTGCCAGTTGTTGATCGAGAACAGCAGCAGCGCAACCAGCAGCAGCACCCATACGATCGTCCGGATCACTTGCATCGATCAGCTCCTCTTTGGCTGTCAGGGAGTTGACGCGATGCTAGGCGAGTTGCCGCTGGTTGCAACGCCTTTTGACAGGAAGGCATCCAGATCGGCGGCGGACTTGTCGGGCGTTTCCTCCATCGGGATATGGCCGATGCCGGGATAGACCACCTTGACCGAACCGGTGATGCGCGCCGCAAACCAGTCTGCTCCGCTGACCGGAGTGAGTTTGTCCTCGGCGCCCCACAGGATCAGCGTGGGGGTCTTTATCGTGGCGATCTTGCCAACGTCGCGGGTTCGGTCGGCATAAGTGGCAAAACGCAATCCGGTCGCCTTGCGGTTGCCGGGATAGCGGTTCAGCTCCCAATAGCGATCGACCGCTGCGGGCGTGACGATCGCCTGGTTCGAAACCGACTGTTGCATCGACTTTTCGAACAGCGAGCGCGGCGTGATCACCAGTGCCAGCTTGTTCAGGCCGGGAGTGCGGGCGATCCGGAAGCCGATCGGCAGTTTCTTGTTCGGATCCTCCGGCGCGCCGGAGGCATCGACCAGCACCAGGTGGGTCAACTTGTCGGGATGGGCCAGGGCATATTCCCAGGCGACGAAGCCACCCATCGAATTGCCCGCCAGCGCGAACTTGTTGACGCCCATTTTGACCATCAGCGCATCGAGCGTGCCGACAAAGGCATCGGCGTCATACTGGTCGGTCGGGTTCGGCCCGGTCAGCCCGTGGCCGATCTGGTCAAGGCTGATGATCCGGTACTTGGCCCCCAGCCGCTCGACCCACGGCTCCCAGGTGTGGAGCGAGGCGTTGGAGCCGTGCAGCAGCACCAGCACCGGCCCATCGCGCTTGCCCTCGTCGCGGACATGCATGGTCAGGCCCCCGCCCACGTCAACGAACTGCGAGGCCTGACTGGCGTACTTGGCCTTCATCGCCGCCGCATCGGTATCGGGGGCGTAACCCCAGACGAACAGACCGACCACGGCCAGGAGCAGCAGGCCGAGGGTGTACTTGAGCAGGCGTTTCATGTGCTTCTCCTGTCCCGTCACCCCGGGCTTGACCCGGGGTCCCGCTTGTTCTTTCGGCGCTGCCTTGTCCCCAAAGCGGGACCCCGGATCAAGTCCGGGGTGACGAATTGGGGCACGATCGGCCTATTCCCCAAACACCCGCGCGAAGATCGTATCAATCGCCTTGAAGTGATAGTCGAGGTTGAACTTCTCCTCGAGCTCGGCGGCGCTCATCACGCTGGCGACTTCGGGATCGGCCTTGAGCAGCTCGAGCAGGCTGAGCTGCCCGTCGCTTTCCCACACCTTCATCGCATTGCGCTGAACCAGCCGATAGGCCGCGTCGCGCTCCAGCCCGGCTTGCGTTAGCGCCAGCAGCACCCGCTGCGAATGGACCAGACCGCCCATCTTATCGAGGTTCTTCTGCATCCGCTCGGGGTAAACCAGCAGCTTGTCCACCACCGAGGTGAGGCGGGCCAGTGCGAAGTCCAGCGTGATCGTGGCGTCGGGGCCGATGAAGCGCTCGACCGAGGAGTGCGAGATATCGCGCTCGTGCCACAGCGCGACATTCTCCAGCGCGGGGGTCACGGCGGAGCGGACCATCCGGGCAAGGCCGGTCAGGTTCTCGGTCAGGATCGGATTGCGCTTGTGCGGCATCGCCGACGAGCCCTTTTGGCCCGGCGAGAAGTACTCCTCGGCCTCCAGCACTTCAGTGCGCTGCAGGTGGCGGACCTCGATGGCCAGCCGTTCGATGCTGCTGGCGATCACGCCCAGCGTGGCAAAGAACATCGCATGGCGATCGCGCGGGATCACCTGGGTGGAGACCGGCTCGACCGCGAGGCCCAGCTTCTCGGCGACATATTCTTCGACCGAGGGATCAATGTTGGCAAAGGTGCCGACCGCGCCCGAGATCGCGCAAGTCGCGATCTCGGCGCGTGCGACCTGCAGGCGGGCCTTGCAGCGCGCAAACTCGGCATAGGCTTCGGCCAGCTTCTTGCCGAAAGTGGTCGGCTCGGCGTGGATGCCGTGGCTGCGGCCGATGGTGGGGGTGTACTTGTGCTCCAGCGCGCGGCGCTTGATCGCGGCAAGCAGTTCATCGAGCTGGGCCAGCAGCAGGTCCGATGCCCGCGCCAGCTGGACCGCCAGCGTGGTATCGAGCACGTCGGAGCTGGTCATCCCCTGGTGCATGAACCGCGCTTCGGGGCCGACTTGCTGCGCGACCCAATCGAGGAAGGCGATCACGTCATGCTTGGTCACCGCCTCAATCGCGTCGATCGCGGCGACGTCGATTTCGGGATTTGTCGCCCACCAGTCCCACAGCGCCTTGGCCCCGCTGGCCGGGACCACGCCCAGCTCGCCCAGTTTCTGCGTCGCGTGCGCCTCGATCTCGAACCAGATGCGATAGCGCGCTTCCGGCTCCCAGATCGCGGTCATGGCGGGGCGGGCGTAACGGGGGACCATTGTTTCGACTCCTTGGGTTCCTGCCGGAGCCGCTAGGGGAGGGGGGGCGGGAAGGCAAGGGCGCGGGCAATACAACAAAGCTCAAATCACCCCGTCACCCCGGGCTTGACCCGGGGTCCCGCTTCTTGGTTCCAACGCAGCGCCACGAGAACAGCGGGACCCCGGGTCAAGCCCGGGGTGACGGTCATTTTTTCGGCAAGTTGAGCTTCTAGGCAGGAACCGGCGGCTCGTTATAGCTGCCCTGCATCGTGATTGCCGCATCGGGCGCCGCCAGGATCGCCTTTAGCGTCTCGACCGGATAGGCCAGCTGCGGTTTGCTGGCATCATAGGCCGGTTGCGGAACCGGCGCATCGGCCAGACACGGCGGGGGATTGAGCATAGTCTCCGCCTCCGCGCCCGAAATCCCGCATTCATCCAGCATTTTGGGATCGACCCAATGCGCCGGATCGCACTCGCTCACCGCATAGCTGACTTCCAGCGTCAGCCCTTCCGGCCCCGCGAAATAGATCGACTTGCAGAACCCGTGGCCGATCGGGCCGATCGCGGGCACGCCGTGGCTGCGGATGCGGTTCTGCATCGCGATCAGGCCTGCTTCGTCGGGCACGCGAAAGGCGATATGCTGGGTAACACCCGCAGCGCACTTGCCCGCGCCGGTACCGGCATGGGTGATGCCCACCGTCGCCGGAATGTCCGCGATCCCGGTCAGTTCGACCACCGAGAAGTAGCTGGCATCGGCCATCTTCAGGAAGGCATGCTTGCCGCCGGGCACCCCGTGCATTTCGAACAGCCCAACCAAGGGGAAGCCCATCACCTGGGTGAAGAAGGTCAGCTGCTCTTTCATGTTCGCCGACATGATCGCGATGTGGTGGATGCCATCGGGCTGCTGGGTGCGCATGGGGTTCTCCTCGACGAATCCATGTTTCGTCATTGCGAGCGCAGCGAAGCAATCCAGGGCGGTTTATGCAACCCTGGATTGCTTCGCTGCGCTCGCAATGACGAGAAGACTTGTTTGGCAAGTGCGGGGATGCCACCACTGCGCCAGTGCAGTCGCTCGCTTTACATCGCCGTTCGTTCCTTGCCGCCGGGGCCGCCATGCTGCTGGCACCGCGCGGGGCGTGGGCGCAGGAGGCCCCCAAGATGTTCCCATCCAACCGCCCGCCGCTCGGCCAGCGCAAGTTCGTTTCCAAAGCCGTCGAGCGCGAGATTGAGCGGGTTTCCGCGCTGATCAAGGACCCGGAGCTGGCCTGGTTGTTTCAGAACTGCTTTCCCAACACGCTCGATACCACGGTCTACATGGGGCAGGTTGGCGGCAAGACCGATGCCTTTGTGATTACCGGCGATATCCCCTGCCTGTGGCTGCGCGATTCGGCGGCGCAGCTGCGGCCCTACCTGCACCTGACCCGTGAGGATCCGCAGCTGGCCGAGCTGTTTCGCGGGCTGATCCGCCGCCACGCGCGCTGCGTGCTGATCGATCCTTATGCCAATGCCTTCATGCGCGATCCCACTGCGCTGACCTCGCTGTCATGGGCGAAAGGCGACCGGACCGAGATGAAGCCGGGGGTGGCCGAGCGGAAATGGGAGGTCGATTCGCTGTGCTATGTGCTGCGCCTCGCTCACGATTATTGGGAATTCACCGGCGATGTGGAGCCGTTCGATGCCACCTGGGCAGCGGCGGCGAAGACGATCGTCGCGACCTTCAAGGAACAGCAGCGGGTCTCCGGCCCTGGCCCCTATCGCTTTCAACGCCGCAGCGACCAGCCGACCGAAACCACACTGGCCGGAATCGGCGTGCCAACCCGCAAGACCGGGCTGATCCATTCCGCCTTCCGCCCCAGCGACGATGCCTGCACCTTCCCCTGCAACATCCCCGGCAACCTGTTTGCTGTCGCGACTTTGCGCGAACTGGCCGAGATGGCGGGCGCGGTGCTGCGCGATGCGGCGCTCAGCGCAGAGGCACTGGCACTGGCCGATGAGGTCGAGAAGGCGGTTTACAAGCACGGCACCATGCGCCTGCCCGATGGCCGCCAGGTCTTCGCCTATGAGACCGACGGCTACGGCAACCACTTGTTCATGGACGACGCCAATGTGCCCTCGCTGCTGGGGCTGGCCTATCTGCGCGCGGTTCCGGCGGACAATGCGCTTTACCAGACCACCGCGCTGGCGGTGTGGAGCGAGGCCAATCCGTGGTTCTTCTCTGGATCCGCTGCCGAGGGGATCGGCGGGCCGCATATCGGCGAGGGACAGGTCTGGCCAATGTCGATCACGATCCGCGCCCTGTCATCGAACGACGATGCGGTGATCGCCGGGGCGCTGCGCACCCTGCGCAACACTCACGCCGGGACCGGTTTCATGCACGAAGCGTTCGACAAGGACGATCCGAAGAAATTCACCCGCCACTGGTTCGCCTGGGCCAACGGGCTGTTTGGGGAGCTGGTGCTTAAGGTCGCCAAGGAGCGGCCGCACCTTCTGGCGGTGGAGTATTGAATTCTCAATCCTCCCCCTCTGGGGGAGGTGGCAGCGCGAAGCGCTGACGGAGGGGGCGTTGGGCTCGCCTTCATGCCCCCTCCGACCCGCCTGCGGCGGCCCACCTCCCCCAGTGGGGGAGGATCTCAAACTGGCCAGACGAAGTCCAGTGCAACTTCGCCGGTCACCACCCCACCGGCATCGAAACTGCGCTCGGTAATCCGCCCATCCCCCTCGGCATCAACCATGACCACCGTCGAACACCGCGTCCCATAGGTCGGATTGACGATAAACACCGATGAGAAGGCGTCCTCCGGATCAAGGCTTTCCGGCGTGGGATCGCGCAGCGCGGCGAACAGGGCGTCCGAAGGGGCATCACCTTCGAGCCAGTCGGCCAATGCCTGTTCCAGCCGCGCGGTCTTGAACCAGCGGTCACCGTGAGCGCCGTTGGACAGGCCGTGGATGCCCGGACCCAGCGGCATTGCCTGGCGTTCGGGGTAGTTGCCCAGGAATGACAGCCCGCCCGGACCGGCAAGCCACAGGTTGAAGGGGTTCATGCCCTCGATCCCGGCCGGGTCCTTGCCCTCCAGCCAATCGGTCACCAAGGCCCCGCGCGAGGCCATTCCAGGCTGCGGATAGCCCGGCACCCTGAGGTTGGTGACCAGGCCGAACCGGCCCGCACTCACCCCCAGCCAGGTCCCCCCGGCCTCCAGATCGCGCCCGGCGATCAGCCCGCTGTCCCACCGCGCCAGCGGGGCGGCTGGGCGCAAGTGGTATTCGTCGCGGTTGCCGATCGCCACCATCCGCCAGCGCGGATGCGCCGCCCAGGCGATTGCGGCGACGCACATCAGATCAGCCCCTTGGCTTTCAGGCTGACATGGCCTTCCTTGCCGATGATCACGTGGTCGTGGACGACAATACCCAGCAGCCGCCCCGCTTCGGCAATCCGCTGGGTGATCTGCACGTCGGCACGGCTGGGTTCGGGGGAGCCGGAGGGGTGGTTGTGGACCAGGATCAGCGCCGCCGCGCCGACATCGAGCGCCTTCTTGATCACTTCGCGCGGGTGGATCGCGGCTTCGTCCAGGCTGCCGTCGGTGACCAGATCGTCCAGCACCAGCCGGTTGCGGGTATCGAGATAAAGCACCCGCACGCGTTCGTGGTTGAGGTGCGCCATGTCGATGGTGAGGTAATCGATCAGCGCCTGCCAGCTGGCCAGGACCGGCGCTTCCTGCACCCCGGTCCGCGCCAGCCGCCGCGCCGCGAGCGCCACGATCTTGAGCGCGGCGGCGCTGGTTTCGCCCATGCCGAGGTGCTTGGCCAAGGCCACCGGATCGGCGTTGAACACGCCCGCCAGGTTGCCGAACCGCGCCAGCAGGCTTTTCGCCAAAGGTTTCATGTCCTTGCGCGGAATTGCCGTTATCAGCAGGTATTCGAGCACTTCGTAATCGGCCAGCGCCTCATCCCCGCCGCCAAGCAGCCGGGTGCGCAGCCGCGCGCGGTGGCCTGCTCCATCATACGGCTGGTCGCTCTTCTCGGCCACGCGAACTCCCCTGGTTGTCATGCTTCCATTGCCTTTCCCGGCGCTTGCGCGCAAGGGTAGGGCGATGTCCGAGGACGAGTTCCCAGCGCCTGACCTCGCGGAGGAAGCGCCTCCGCCGCGCCGCCGCAAGCGCCGGCGGGTGCTGGGCGCGCTGGCACTCATGCTGCTGCTGGTCCTGTCAGTCGGCTGGTGCGCGCGTGAAAATATCGCGAACCGCATCATTGCCGGGCAGCTCGAAGACCTGGGCCTGCCCGCGACTTACGAGATCGAGAAAGTCGGCACCTCGCGCCAGGTGCTGAGGAACATCGTGATCGGTGACCCCGCGAAGCCCGACATGACCGTCGAGCGCGCCGAGATCGAGATCGAACCGGCACTGGGCATGCCGACGCTGGGCAAAGTCACGCTGGTTCGCCCGCGGCTCTACGGCACCTATCAGCAGGCCAAACTGAGCCTCGGCTCGCTCGACAAGATCCTGTTCGCCAAGCGCGAGGGCCCCAGGGGCCTGCCCGACCTCAACCTGGTGCTGATCGACGGACGCGCGCGGCTCGACAGCGACTTGGGGCTCATCGGGATCAAGGCCGACGGGGCGGGCAACCTGCGCGGCGGGTTTGCCGGAACCATGGCGGCGGTTGCACCGCAGCTGGCGGTCAGTGGCTGCAAGGCCCGGCAGGCCAGCGCCTATGGCAAGGTTACGGTCAGCAGCGCCGAGCCGCGGTTCGAAGGCCCGGTGCGCCTTGCCGCGCTTGATTGCGGGCGCGGCGGACCCAGCCTGCGCGGTGCCAATGTGCGCTTGGTTGCCAAGCTGGGCGAGCAATTTGACCGGGTGGACGGCAGCTATGCGATCGACACCATGGCATTGGGCTGGCAGGGGTCGCGGCTGGCCAGCACCGGCGGGGCCGGGGAATACAGCTTCGCCAAGGGCGATCTGACCGCCAGCTACAAGCTTCAGGGCAAGGCGCTCGACGCTAATGGCCTCAGGGCCGGCGAAATGGCGCTCGAAGGGCAAATCCGCAGCAGCGACCAGATGGCGAGCTTCGCCGCCGAAGGCATGCTGGGCGGCAAAGGGATCAGCCCCGGCAAGGGCCTCGATACGGCGCTGGCCGGACTCGCGAGTTCGGGGCAGGGCACACTGGTTGAGCCGGTTGCCAAGCAATTGCGCGCCGCGCTGGCCCGTGAGGTGCCGGGCAGCACTTTTTCGGCCAGTTACCAGCTGCGCCAGGCGGGGCAACTGACCACGGTGAACCTGCCGGGCGCGCTGTGGCGCGGGGGCAGCGGGGCGCATCTGCTGGCGCTGTCGCGGGTCTCGGCCACGCTCGGGGCCAAAGGCGGGCCGCGGCTGGCGGGCAATGTTTCGACCAGCGGCGCGGGCCTGCCCAAGATCGAAGGCCGCTTCGAGCGGCGCGGCAGCGGGGGCGGGGCGGCGCAGCTGAGTCTCGCCGAATACCGCGCCGGGACCACCCGGCTGGCCTTGCCCGTGCTGCGGCTGGTGCAATTGCCGAACGGCGCGATTGGGTTCGCCGGGCGCGCGCTGCTCTCGGGCGATCTGCCGGGTGGGCGGGTTGAGGGGCTGGCGCTGCCGATCGAGGGCAACTGGTCGCAAAGCGGCGGGCTTGCTGCGCTTCGGCGCTGCACTCCGGTCAGCTTCACCCGCTTCAGGATCGCCAACCTGGCGCTCACCGAGCAGAGCCTGACGCTGTGTCCGGGCCGCGCGGGAGCGATCCTGAAGAGCGACGGGCGCGGCACGCGGATGTCAGCGGGGACTTCCGGGCTGGCACTCTCGGGCACGCTGGGCACCACCGCGATCCGGCTGAAGAGCGGGGCGGTGGGCATGGCCTGGCCGGGCGCGCTGGCGGCGAAGGATATCGACGTCTCGCTGGGGCCGGTGGCCGAACCGACCACGCTCAGGATCGCGCAGTTGAACGCCATGCTCGGCCGCGAGATCGACGGGACTTTCGCCGGCACCGAACTCAAACTCGCCGCCGTTCCGCTCGATGTCTATGATGCGGCGGGCAAATGGCACTTCGCGGGCGGCGACCTGGCGATTTCCGGAGCCAGCCTGTGGGTTAAGGACCGCGAGCGCGACGCGCGGTTCTATCCGATGCTGGCCCGCGACGCGGCGCTGCAGCTCCATTCGACCACGTTCACCGCTCAGGCGCTGCTGCGCGAGCCCACCAGCGACCGGCTGGTTACTGATGTGCGGATCGAGCACGATCTCGACACCATGCTGGGCTATGCCGATCTGGATGTCCCTGGCACCCTGTTCGATGACAAGCTCCAGCCCGATAACCTGACCTATTTCACCAAGGGCGTGGTCGCGCTGGCCAAGGGCACGCTAACCGGCAAGGGCCGGATCGACTGGAACCGCAAGGGGGTGAGCAGCACTGGCCAGTTCAGCACCGACAAGTTCGATTTTGACGCGTTATTCGGTGCAGTGGATGGTGTGCGCGGGACGGTTCGCTTTAGCGACCTCTTGGGTCTGGTGACCGAACCCAACCAGCACCTTTCGGTCCAGTCGATGAATCCGGGGATCGAAGTCAAGGACGGTGATGTTTCGTTCCAGCTTGTCCCGGGCCGGGTGCTTGAGGTCAATGGCGCGGAATGGCCGTTCATCGACGGGCGGCTGACTCTGCTGCCCACCCGCATGGCGCTGGGCACCGCTGATGTTCGCCGGTTTACGCTCAGGGTTGACGGCGCCAACGCGGCCAAATTTGTCCAGCAAATGGAGCTGTCGAACATCTCCGCGCGCGGCTTGTTCGACGGCACTCTGCCGCTGATTTTCGATCAGAATGGCGGGCGGATCGAAGGCGGCTTGCTGGTCTCTCAGTCTCCGGGCGGCAATATCTCTTATGTTGGCGAGCTGTCCTACAAGGACCTCTCGGCGATGGGCAATTTCGCGTTCCAGGCGCTGCGCAGCCTTGATTTCAAGCGGATGGAGATCGGGCTGGAAGGCAATATCGACGGCGAGATCGTAACTTCGATGCGGATCGACGGGGTCAGCCAGGGTGAAGGTGCCAAGCGCAATTTCATCACCAGCCGCTTTGCCGGGCTGCCGATCCGCTTCAATATCAACATCCGCGCGCCGTTCTACCAGCTGGTTGGCACGTTCAAATCGTACTACGACGCCAACTATTTGCGCGATCCGCGCGAAATGGGGCTGATTGGCCCGGATGGAAAGCCAAGGGAGCCCGCCGCTCCGCAACCCCGGCCAATCCCGGCCACACCGCCTCCAGCCCCGCCGGCCCCAAAAAACGAAGACATTCAGCCTCCAGACAGCAGGACCAAGCCATGATAGCCAATGAATTGACCTGGCGCGCCCGCTTTGCGAAACACCTGCCGATGCAGGATCAGCAAACAGGGAAACGCAGGTCGCCTGCCAGCCGGGTAACCGCGCTGGCGATGTTGCTGGGCGGCGCGGTTGCGCTTTCGGCCTGTGTTTCGGTCAAGGCACCGGACAAACCGATCGTGATCGAGCTCAACATCAACATCAAGCAGGAAGTGGTCTATCGGCTCGCGGCGGATGCCAACAAGTCGATCGAGGCACGTCCTGATCTGTTTGGAAATTAGGAGCCTATTGCAATGACCGGCCTTATCGAACGCAAGCATAACTGGCGCTCGCTGGTGCTCGCGGGTGCCATGCTGAGCCTTGTCCTGCCCGCCGCGCAGGCTTCGGCGCAGGTTGCCAGCCCGGTACTTGCCGCAGCGCGCGCTTCGGGTGAAGTGGGTGAGAAGACCGACGGCTATCTCGGCTTCCCCGGCACGCCCAGCGCCGAAGTCCGCCGTGCGGCCGATGAGCTGAACATCAAGCGGCGCGCCTACTATGCCGAACGCGCCGCCGCGCAAAACACGACGGTTGAGGCCTATGCCTTGACCATGGGCTGCCAGCTGATCGCCAAGACCAAGCCCGGCGAGAAGTATCAGGCCCCCGACGGTTCGTGGCGTACCCGCAGTGCCGAGCCGCCGCTGCGCAGCAATCTCTGCCCGGCCTGACCGGAGCAGGCAGACCAATCGAAGGGGCGCCGGCAACAGCTGCCGGTGCCCCTTTTTGCTGCACTGCGGTGAAGTGCCCGGGCTTCCGGTTGACTCGGCCCCAGACCCTTTCTAAAGGGGCCGCGCGTTAGCTCTCCCGCCTTGGCGGAGGGGTTTTCGTGCACAGATTCTTCCGGCTGGTTTTGCCCTTCTGGGCACCGGTGCTGACAGGGCTTTTGCGTGACCGATTCGAGCGGACAGAACGGCGGGGATGACCTCGACCGGCGCATCGCCGAAGCGCAGGCGAAGCACGAACGGGGTATCTCGCGGGCCGAAGGAAGCGCGGAAACGCGCGGTTGGGCCGTGGGGATCGAGTTCGTCGGCTCGGTGCTGGTGCTGGGCTTTGCCGGCTGGGCGCTGGACAACTGGACCGGGTTCGGAACGCGTCCGTGGGGAATGATCGTGGGCTTGGTGCTTGGCTTCGCCGCCGGTACCCGCAGCGCGATGAAGGCCTCGCGGCAGTTCGATACCGATCCGGGCAACGACGAATAAGGGACTAGTCTGACTGCGATGGCCAATCCGATGGAACAGTTCTCGGTCGAAACGATCAAGCCGCTCAGCGTGGCGGGATACGACGTTTCGTTCACGAACAGCTCGCTGTGGATGATGATCGCGCTGGCGGCCGTCTCGATCTTCCTGTTCGTCGGTACCGCAAGGCCCCAGCTGGTCCCCGGCCGCTGGCAGGCTGCCACCGAATATCTCTATGATTTCGTGCGAAAGATGCTGGACGAGAATGTCGGCCCCGAAGGCCGCAAGTTCGCGCCGCTGATTTTCTCGATCTTTATCCTGGTGCTGGCCAGCAACCTGCTGGGCCTGATTCCGTGGGTCGGGGCATTTACCCCCACCAGCCACGTTACGGTCACTTTCGGCCTGGCGATGATCGTCTTTGTGACGGTTTGCGTGGTCGGCGTGTGGCGGCATGGCTTCCATTTCCTGGCGCTGTTCTGGCCCAAGGGTGCCAATGTGTTCCTGGGCGCTTTCGTCTTCGTGATCGAATTCCTCAGCTTCCTGACCCGCCCGTTCACGCTGGCGATCCGGTTGTTCGCCAACATGACCGCAGGTCACGTGCTGCTGAAGGTGTTCGGCACTTTCGTGGTGACGCTGGGTTCGTTTGGCGCGCTGCCCTATGTCTTCGGGATCCTGCCGCTGGCTGTCACTGTCGCGCTCACCGCGCTCGAAGTGCTGATCGCGGTGGTCCAGGCCTATGTTTTCGCACTGCTGGCTTCGCTGTACCTCAACGACGCCATCAACCTTCACTAAGTCTTTCCAACAACCTTTTCTAACGCAAGGAATTTATCATGGATCCAGCATCTGCAAAACTTATCGGCGCCGGTCTGGCTGCGATCGGTGCGGGCCTGGCCGCTATCGGCGTGGGCAACATCTTCGGCCAGTATCTCAACGGTGCGGTTCGCAACCCCGAAGCTGACGCCAAGATGGGCGGCCGCCTGATTTTCGGCTTCGCCGTGACCGAAGCGCTCGGCCTGATCGCGGCCGTCGTCGCGCTGGCGCTGGCGTTCGCCTAAGCAATACCTGACCGGGCGCGTGTGGGGCAATGGCCCTGTTCGCGTCCGGCCAATCTGATTCCAGGCAGGAACCACGATGCCTCAGTTTGATTTCGCGCATGTGCTCTGGCCGCAGCTGGCGTGGCTGTTTGTCACTTTCGCCGTGCTCTACTTCGGCGTGGTCCGTCTGACCCTGCCCAAGCTGGGCAAGGTCATGGACGCCCGCGAGAGTTCGATTTCTGGTAACCTGGCGACGGCGCAAGCCGTCAAGCAGGCCGCCGACGAGATCGACGCCCGGTATCATGCTGAAATGAACGCATCGCGCGAAGAGGCCCGCAAGGCGATCGCCGATGCCAAGGCCAAGGCTGCCAAGTCGACCGAGGCCAAGCTGTCCAAGGCCGGTGCCAAGGCCGAAGCGGCGCTCAGCGAGGCCGAAGACCGGATCGCCCAGGCGGTTGCCAAGGCCGAAGGCGCACTGGCCACAGCCGCTGCCGAAAACGCCCAGGCGATCGTTGCCAGGCTGACCGGGGTTGAGCCCAAGCTCGATGCCGCGAAAGCCGTGGTTGCGGCGCAGGCTTGAGGGGATAGCACATGACCAACCTGCTGAGCCTCCTGGCTGAAAGTGCCGCGCATGGCGGCGAACATGCCGAAGCAACCTTGCTGGGGCTGGGCGCCGAAGCCTGGGTCTATACCGGCATCACCATTTTCTTCCTGATCGCGATTTTCGGGATGAAGGCGCATCGCCAAGTGCTCGCCGCGCTCGACGCGCAGATCGCTGAAACCCGCAAGTCGCTGGATGAAGCCGCTGCCGTGCGCAAGGAAGCCGAAGCGCTGCTGGCGCAGGCCAAGGCTCAGCAGGCCGCTGCCGCCAAGGAAGCCAAGGGCATCCTGGCCCACGCCGCGCACGAAGCCGAGGCGATCATCACCAAGGCCGAAAGCGACGCCAAGGAACTGGTCAAGCGCCGCGAAAAGATGGCCGAAGAAAAGATCTCGGCCGCCGAACGCGCCGCGGTGGAAAGCCTGCGCGCCAAGGCTGCCCGCACTGCCGCCGGCGCCGCCCGCGAACTGATCGCTGCCAATCACTCCGCCACGGCCGACCAGGCTCTGGTTGACGAGGCGATTGCCGGGCTCTGAACCGAGTTACCGAGCTGGAGAGGGGAAGGGCGGCTCGCGGGCCGCCCTTTTCCGTTCAGGGCACCAGCACGATCTTCCCCACCACCTCGCGATGGGCCATTGCCTCACAGGCCTCGCGCCAGCGGTCCAGCGGCAGCACGCGGTCGATGTGGGGGTGGAGTTTGCCCTGCGCCGCCAGTTCCAGCATCGCATCGCGGATTGCGCGCCCGCGCTCGGGAAAGCGGCGGGCAAATTCGCCGGCGCGGACGCCGACCACCGAGAAGCCCTTGATCAGCGGGATATTGGTCGCAATATCGGCGATCCGTCCGCCCGCGAAGCCCACCACCAGGAGCTTGCCGCCGAACGCGACGCAGCGGGTGCTTTCGTCGAAAATGTCGCCGCCGACCGGGTCATAGACCAGATCGCACAAGGCGCCGCTGGTGATCTCGGCCACAGTCTCGCGGAACTTGCCCTTGGCGAGTAGAACGGCATCAGGCTGGCAGGCGGCCTGCAGCGCCTCCAGCTTGGCCGCAGATCCGCCTGCCGCGATGACCCTGGCGCCCAGTGCCTTGGCGAGGTCGCAGGCCGCCAGGCCCACGCCGCCGCTCGCGCCGTGGACCAGCACCCATTGCCCGGCCTGAAGCCCGCCGAGCTCAACCAGCGCGGTCCAGGCCGTGCCATAGGCCGCGCCGAATGCGGCGGCCTGGGGTAGCGACAGCGCGGGCGGAACTTTGCGGACCGTCGCGGCATCCAGCGCAACGTACTCGGCAAAGCACCCGGTCTTTTGCCCGCCGAACACCAGATCGCCCGGCTGGAACGTGCTGTCCGCATCGGCCTCGATCACTTCGCCAGATAGCTCCAGCCCGGCCACGAAAGGCAGCTCAGGCTTCAGCTGGTACTCGCCGCGCGTCATCAGCAAATCGGGAAAATTGAGCGAGGCGGCGCGGACCTTGACCAGCACCTGGCCGGGGCCACGCTGCGGCGAGGGCACATCGGCCAGTTCGACCCCCGAAAGGTCGGGGGAGAGGCTGCGGACTACGAGGGCTTTCACCGATACATTCTCACTAGTTCCGTTCGCATCGAGCGAAGTCGAGATGCCGCGCGGCAGTGTCTCGACTTCGCTCGACACGAACGGGAAGGGGGGAGCTAGTGGATAGAATCT
>PNJT01000033.1 GCA_013822005.1 Novosphingobium sp.
CAGGTTCATGCGATATTCGGCGGCTTCGTCGGCGAGGTCGGCCGGGATATCTTCGTAGAAGAATTCGGCGCCCAGCGCTTCGTCCTTCCAGATGATCGCACGGTTGTGGACCAGATCGACCAGACCCTTCAGGTCGGCTTCGAGGCCGATCGGAATGTAGAGCACGGCCGGCTTGGCACCCAGGCGGTCGATGATCGACTGGACGCAGTACTTGAAGTTGGCGCCGGTGCGGTCGAGCTTGTTGATGAAGCACATCCGCGGAACGCCGTACTTGTCGGCCTGGCGCCAGACGGTTTCGGACTGGGGCTCAACCCCGGCCACGCCGTCGAAGCAGGCAACCGCACCGTCGAGCACGCGCAGCGAACGTTCGACTTCGATGGTAAAGTCCACGTGGCCCGGGGTGTCGATGATGTTGATCCGGTGATCGTTCCAGAAGCAGGTGGTGGCAGCCGAGGTGATCGTGATGCCGCGTTCTTGCTCTTGTTCCATCCAGTCCATGGTCGCGGCGCCGTCGTGGACTTCGCCGATCTTGTAGGACTTGCCGGTGTAATAGAGAATGCGCTCGGTCGTCGTCGTTTTACCAGCGTCGATGTGCGCCATGATACCGATGTTGCGGTACATGCTAAGGGGATGGCTGCGGGCCATGTTGGAAAGTCCTTCTTACCAGCGGTAGTGGCTGAACGCGCGGTTGGCGTCGGCCATGCGGTGGGTGTCTTCGCGCTTCTTGACCGCGTTGCCGCGGTTGTTGGCGGCGTCGAGCAGCTCGGCCGAAAGGCGCGCGGCCATCGTGGTTTCGCTGCGATTGCGCGCGGCGGTGATCAGCCAGCGGATCGCCAGCGCCTGGGCACGCTCGGGGCGCACTTCGACCGGGACCTGATAGGTCGCACCACCAACGCGGCGCGAACGCACTTCGATCTGCGGCTTCACGTTGTTCAGCGCATCGTGGAACAGCTGGATCGGGTCCGACTTGGCGCGGGTTTCCATGGTTTCCATCGCACCGTAAACGATGCTTTCGGCAACCGACTTCTTCCCGTCGAGCATGAGGTTGTTCATGAACTTCGACAGCACCTGATCCTTGAACTTGGGATCGGGCAGGATTTCCCGCTTCTCGGGACGACGACGACGTGACATTTTTTATCTCCAAAATGTCGGGAGCGTAGCGACCGTCTTCAAACGTCATCCCCGCGAAGGCGGGGACCCATCTGACGGCGCGGCTCCGAAAAACCTTAGACCCTTGCCCGAACCCTTTGCTGGGCCCCTGCCTTCGCAGGGGTGACGGGCAAGGAGCTGCGCAAGTCCTTATTTCGGCCGCTTGGCACCATACTTGGAGCGCGACCGCTTGCGATCCTTGACGCCCTGGGTATCCAGCACGCCGCGCAGCACGTGATAGCGCACGCCCGGAAGGTCGCGCACACGCCCGCCGCGGATCAGCACGACGCTGTGTTCCTGCAGGTTGTGGCCTTCGCCCGGAATGTACGAAATGACTTCGCGGCTGTTGGTCAGACGGATCTTGGCGACCTTGCGCAGCGCCGAGTTCGGCTTCTTCGGGGTCGTGGTATACGCGGGTGCAAACGCCGCGCTTCTGCGGGTTCTGCTCCATCGCAGGGACCTTGCTCTTGGCCTTCTGCGGCTCGCGACCCTTGCGGATCAGCTGGTTGATTGTAGGCATGAAGTACTCTTCACCTTGTTTGATGGCCTGGCCGGACATGTGAAGAGATCGCGAATCGCGCATGCGGCCAGCGCGGGGCCTCTACCCCACCGCCACACTGCGCGAGCCGAAAACGCTCCACCCGCCTGAATAGACCGGGTTACTTTGACGGATAACGCCATGGCAGGCACGCACCGGCAATGTTCAGCTCAACCGGAGCGGCGCAAGCCCGAGCCCCGGAAGTGGCGGCCCTTAGGGGCGAAGTTGGATTTGGTCAAGGTGCAACAGCCTGCAGCCCTTGCAGAGCTTTGGCGAAATGCGGGCAAGTGTCGACAATTCGGTTTGATTGCGCTGAATGGATCGCGCAAAACTTTTCCCGGCGACCGGCATCTTTATCGCAATTAGAGCAACTTGGGCAAAACCTGACCCAAATTCCGGCTATGCTGAGCTTGTCGAAGCACTGCCCTTTTCTTCGTGCCTTGCCCGCAACCGCTTGAAGAAAAGAGCAGTGCTTCGACAAGCTCAGGATAGTCGGGGCTGGGACGAGGTGATTCAGATTTTCCAATCACCGCTCGAAAAGAAACCTGGCTGGGGCGGAAGGATTCGAACCTTCGCATGCCGGTACCAAAAACCGGTGCCTTACCGCTTGGCTACGCCCCAGCAGGAGCGCGGCCTATAATCAGGCCGCGCGCCCAAGGGAAGGGGGGAATCTCAATCCGCCAGCGGATCGAAATCGGCGGCCGAATGGCGTTCGATGAGGCCGGTCGGCAGGTTGACCTTCTGCCCGCGCTTGACCGCCGGGCGCGCGAGGATTTCCTCCACCCAGCGCCCGACATGGGTATATTCATGGAGCGACAGGAACTTGGCGGAATCGTTGTAGGCAAAGCCGCGATAGAGCAGCCCCAGCCAGGCATAGGTCGCCATATCGGCGATGGTATAGTCGTCGCCTGCCAGGAACCGGCTTTCGCCCAGGCGGTTGTTGGCAACGTCGAACAGGCGCTTGGTTTCCATCGAATAGCGGTCGATCGCGTACTCGATCTTGATCGGCGCATAGGCATAGAAGTGCCCGAACCCGCCGCCGATGAACGGCGCGCTGCCCATCTGCCACATCAGCCAGGACAGGCACTCGGCCCGGCCCTTGGCGTCGGTGGGGATGAACACGCCGAACTTTTCGGCCAGGTGCAGCATGATCGCGCCGCTCTCGAACACGCGGAACGGCTCTGGCCCAGAACGGTCGAGCAGCGCGGGGATCTTCGAATTGGGGTTGAGCGAAACAAAGCCCGAACCGAACTGGTCGCCCTCGCGGATATTGACGATCCAGGCATCGTACTCCGCACCCGAATGCCCGGCCTCCAGCAGTTCCTCGAACAGGATCGTCACTTTCTGCCCGTTGGGGGTGCCCAGCGAATAGAGCTGGAAAGGATGCTCACCCACCGGCAGCTCCCTGTCCTGCTGCGCGCCCGCAGTCGGGCGGTTGATCGCGGCGAACTGGCCGCCGTTGTCCTTGTTCCAGGTCCAGACCGGGGGCGGGGTATATTCGGCGTCGGCCATGGGCTTCTCCTGATCGGCGTATTGCGTTGCTGACCGCAACTTAAGCGGGGGACGGGGCAATGCAAGACAGCTGCGGTTCAAGGTCTGAATGATGGCTCGACTTGCTCTGCTATTAGTCACCAACTTCTGTCATGACAGAAATTGCCAACGAGTCGAAGCTTCATCCCGCCGTGCAGGAATTCGTGCTGCGCTGGGGGTATCTGGGCGGGCAGGGGGGGGTGAACCGCTCGGTCGCGCAGATCCAGGCGCTGCTGATCCTGTCCGAAACCGCGCGCAATGCCGAGGAGTTTGCCGGGAAGCTGGGCATGGCGCGCTCCAACGTGTCGAACAGCGTCAAGGAACTGCTGGCCTGGAAACTGATCCGCCGGGTCCCGGTGCTGGGTGAACGGCGCGATTACTACGAGGCGGAGACCGACATGTGGCAGATGGCCAACAAGGTCGCCCAGGGCCGCAAGGAGCGTGAGATCGACCCGATGCTGGCCGCGATCGACGCGGCCAAGGCCCAGGCCGACCAGCAGCCGCTGCACCCCACCGTGGCTCGGCGGCTGGAGGACATGCATGGCTTCATTCATACCGTCGAGGGCTGGTGCCGCCAGATGCTGGGCGTGCCGCCGCACCAGATCATGCGGCTGCTCAGGCTGGGCGACAAAGGTGTTGGCCTGCTCAAGTACATTGGCGGCAAGGGCGGGAAGAAGAAGGATTGAGCGGGGGAGAATTTTTTGCCCGATCATTTCTCTTCATACAGAAATAGCGAAAGGAACCGGGAGATGGCACTGAGAATGAGCAAGGGCGCTCCGGTCCCCCTCCCATTGTTCAGACCGGGGACATCGTTTTCAGTCGTTCGGGGACATCGTTTACACCTTTTGGCTGTTTGGCTGGGGCGTGGAGCGATGCCGCCTGATTGGCACCCCGCTCCCGCTCGATCGCGGCAGGGCGAAGGCAAGGAAATCCCCACGCTGGCCGCACAATTGCTCGCCCGGCGCTTGCGGGACGGCAAACTGCCAGCAGGCGCGCGTCCAGCCGGGGAGGAACTGGCGCTGTCCGATTTCGAGCCGCTGTTTACCGGTCTGGCGGTCGCTCACGCGGCCAGCACGGACACTCCCGAACTGCCTTACCGCCGCGTGCTGGGCTCGCGCTTCGCTGCGCTGGCCGCGCCGATCCGGCGGATCCACCAGCCGCTGGCCGAAGCAGTGGTGCGCGGCGAGGGCACGGTGGAACTCGGGCAATCGCTGCTTGCGCGCTTGCTGGGCCTCATCATGGGCTTCCCTCCGGCGGGCAGCTATCCGGTCGAGGTCCGTTTCGAGCCGCAGGGCGGCCGCGAGCGCTGGACCCGCAGCTTTGGCCCGCACCGCTTTGCCAGCGAGATGGGCGTATCAGCGCAGAACCTGCTGACCGAACCGAACGCTTCGGCCCGATGCGCTTTCACTTCGCGTTGGAAGTCGATGGGCAGGGGGGGCTGATCATGGTGCTGAAAAAGTGGACCGCGCTCGGCCTGCCGATGCCGCGCGCACTGGGCCCCAAAATCACCGCCAGCGAGGCCGCCGCTGGCGACGCGTTTACGTTCGATGTGGCCGTGGCGATGCCGCTGGCGGGGCCCGTGGTCCACTATCGCGGGACCTTGCGGCCAGAGGCCTGACCCTAAAGGTGAGTCCACGGCCCGGTAATCGCCAGCGTCGTGGTCGGGCTGTAGAGGTTGACGAACATGACCTTGCCATCGGGTGAGAAGCAGGCTCCGGCCGGTTCGGTCGGCAGGCGCACCCGCGCAAAGTCATAGGGCAGGCCCGCTGGGGTCAGCCCGCGCAGATGGTTCACGGCATCCTTGGTGTACTGGTCTTCGCAGACAATCAGGTGGCCGCCCGGAGAGACGGTCAGGTTGTCGCCATAGTTGAACTGATCGGGATCGCTCGATTCGAAGAACAGCTGCAGCCGATCGGCCGGAGCATTGAGTCGCAACCGCCAGACCTGGCCCAGCTTGGCCGCGCCGCCCGATGTGGCGACGAAAAACAGCTCGGTCTTGCCTTTCGCATCGCGGCCCAGGTGGATCCCTTCGCCGCGGGCAAATGCCATCGCGCCCAGCGCCGCGCCGCGCTTGCGCAAGTCGTCGCCCGGGCTTTCGGGATTGTCGAGATCGATCCAGCGGACCTTGGCCCAACCGCCGCTCTTCAGCGCGCCCTGGCCGGGGTCGGCGAGTGCCAGCGCCTGCAATTTTCCGCCGCGCGCCAATTGGCCCGGGACGGTCGGCAGGAAGCGATAGAGCAGGCCATCTTCGCGGTCTTCGGTCTGGAACACCGCGCCGCTTTTGGGATCGACCACCGCAGCTTCGCGGTTGAAGCGGCCCATCGCTTTCAGTGGCACCGGATCGACCGGGGCGGTGGCATTGGCCGGTACTTCGAACACCCAGCCGTGATCCTGCCCGGCCTTGGCGCCAGCGCGAGTCACGTCTTCCTCGCAGGTCAGCCAGGTGCCCCAGGGGGTGACCCCGCCCGAACAATTGCGGATCGTGCCCGTAAGCGTGCGAAACTCGCCCTCGCGCTCCAGCGTGGCGGCATCTAGCACCAGCGTGGTGGTCCCGCCCGGCATCGGACTGCCATCGGCCATCCGGTCAAACGCCGCGCCCACGGCCCCGCCGCTGTCCTTGCCGGGGCGCAGCTCATGATTGCGGACCAGCGCCAGCTTGCCACCGGGCAGGGCAAAGCAGCCCATTCCATCGGCCGCATCGGGCACTTTCCCGCCGTCGCTCATCACGTCGCCCAGCTGCGAGATCACGCGGTAGGAAAAATGCTTGGGCAGATCGAGCAGCCCGTTCGGGTCAGTCAGCAAGGGCCCATAGGGATCGGCTGAGCGGGTCTTGCGCGGTTTCGCCTCGCAACCCGTTGCGTAGAGGCCGGCAAAGGCAGCCGAAGTGGCGGTGAGGAAATTGCGACGGTCAAAGGCCATGGTCATGCGGGCACCTTGCTGAAGCGCGGGGATCGGATCGAGCCGATGCAGACCATGCAAGCGTGACGCCGCTATGACAAGCCGTCCGGTCCTCATCCGATCCGCATCACCCAGCCGTGCGGGTCCGGCGCTTCGCCGCGCTGGATCGCGGTGAGGCGGGCCTTGAGCTTGCCGGTCAGCTGGCCGGGGCCGCCGCTGCCGATGGTGAACTCGCCGTCATGGCCGGCAACCTTGCCGATCGGGGTCACCACCGCGGCGGTGCCGCAAGCGAAGGCTTCGACCAGCTGGCCCGAGGCGGCATCGGTGCGCCATTGATCCAGGCTGTACTTGTCCTCGCGTACGGTCAGGCCTTCATCGCGGGCGAGCGCAATCAGGCTGTCGCGGGTCACGCCTTCGAGGATCGTGCCCGACAGTGCCGGGGTCAGCAGGCTGCCATCGGCAAAGGCGAAGAACACGTTCATTCCGCCCAGTTCCTCGATCCACTTGTGTTCGGACGCATCGAGGAACAGCACCTGGTCGTGTCCCTTGGCAAAGGCTTCGGCAGTGGGGACCAGGCTGGCGGCATAGTTGCCCCCGCACTTGGCCGCGCCGGTGCCGCCAGGGGCCGCGCGGGTATAGTCCGACACCCACAGCGAGACCGCCGGGGCGCCGCTCTTGAAATAATTGCCCGCCGGGCTGGCGATCACCAGGAAGCGATAGCTCTTGGCCGCGCGCACGCCCAGGAAAGCCTCGGTCGCGATCATGAAGGGGCGCAGGTAGAGCGAGCCGCCCTCGACAGTCGGGAACCAGTCCTTGTCCGCGGCAACCATTTCACGGATCGCGGCAATGAACAGCTTTTCGGGCAGTTCGGGCATGGCCAGCCGCCGCGCCGAGGCATTGAACCGCTTGGCATTGGCCTGAGGCCGGAACAGCGCCATTGAGCCATCGGGATGGCGATAGGCCTTCAGCCCTTCGAAAATCTCTTGCGCATAGTGCAGCACCGAAGCCGCCGGATCGAGCGCGATCGGGCCATAGGGCAGCACTTCCGGGTTGTGCCAACCCGCCTCTTCGCTCCAGTCGATCGAGACCATGTGATCGGTGAAACGGGTACCGAAACCGGGGTTCGCCAGTACCTCATCGCGCACCGCAGCCGGGGTGGGGGCAGGGTGCGGGGTGCGGGCGAAGCGGGTCGCGGAATCGGCAAGCGTGGCCATTGAAGCGAATCCTTGAAATCGAAGCGCGATTCTTGAACGAAAATTACGTTCAATGCAACCCGCGTGCAATTAACGAAAAGGCGTTGTAACACTTTCCTGCAAAGCGCGGGCTGCGTCAACGGTGGTTTGCGGATGGGGCCTTGGTGTTAGACCGTACTGAGGAATAGTTCACGCAGAGGCGCAGAGGAGAAAGGGAGGCGCAGAGGAGCCAAGTCTGCGGCGAAGCCGCTCTTCATCCCATTGGGTGCGATTTGCCGAACCGTTGACATTCGATGGAAGCCTGCGACTTCCGAAACATCTCTGCGCCTCAACTTTCTTCTCTGCGTCTCTGCGTGAACTATCCCACAGACTCGATACGCGACCAGCCATCCGAAGCCACGCGACCCACAAATGAGAAGGGCGGCCCCGGTATCCCGAGAACCGCCCTTCGCATGGTCAGCGGCCGGAAGCGCCGCTCACGAAGCCTCTATCGCTCGTCCGAAAAGCTCAGCGATAATGCTCCATGGAACGGGTTACCGACCTCCCTGCTGAACCATGAGACATCGGTCACCTCCTTTCGCGCTGTTGAGCCATTTGCCGACCCGTCCGGATCGACGGGACCGCTTCGCGGGGATCGCTGGCGGCCACGGGTCTATGTGTGAATCAAACCGGCTTTCACAACAAGTCTTGCATTCAAAAAAGTTGCTGTCAGAATCCGTCCCTTCGGGCCTTCTCCACAGCTCCTATCGGCAATCCTCGACCACGCGGCTGATTTCCGGCCAGCTGGGCAGGTACAGCGGCTCGAGTCCGGCCACATCGAGCGCGAAACGGCCGCGGGAAAAGGCGATCGAATCCAGCATTGGGTCGTTCGTGTGGAGCTCAGCCACCACCCACCCTGGCGAACCGCGCAAAGGATCGCTGTAGAGCGGGCGGGTGCCGAAGGTGCTGGTCAGCGCCATCGCCACCGAGCCCGCCGCATCGCCGCGCCGGGCCAGCAGGACGCGGGCAGTGGTGCGGTCGCAAGTGAGAGTAGCCAGCGGCGCTCCGCCCACACCGACGAAACTCGCGGTCGAACGGCCCGCGACCATGCCCCAGCGCCAGGTCCCGGCGGTCTGCGCGGCATCGCGCCAGTCGGCCGGCGGCTTGGGCAGCGGCGGCGGCGCGGGGGCAGGTGCGGGTGCTGGCACCGGGGCAGGCACTGGCGCAGGTTTGGGCGGCGCAGCGCAGGACGCCACCAGCAGCAAGCCAAGCACGATTGCGCCATCGCGCAGAGAGGGAGCATTTGCCTTCACCCGCCTTCTATGGAAGGAGGCGCGGCAATGAGCAAGGTGCCCAAAACCAGAGTGGATCAATTGCTTGTCGAACGCGGCCTGGCCGAAAGCCGGACCCGGGCGCAGGCGCTGGTGCTGGCCGGCACGGTGTTCTCTGGCGAAAACAAGATTGCCAAGCCGGGGCAGGCGATCGCGGCCGATGCTCCGCTGGAAGTGCGCGGGCGCGACCATCCGTGGGTTTCGCGCGGTGGGATCAAGCTCGCCCACGCGATCGAACACTTCGCACTCGACCCGGCGGGCGTCACTGCGATCGACGTGGGAAGTTCGACCGGCGGGTTCACCGATGTGCTGCTCAGCAAAGGTGCGGAACACGTCTTCGCTGTCGATTCCGGCACCAACCAGCTCGCCTGGAAGCTGCGCCGGGACCAGCGGGTCACCGTGCTCGAACAGACCAGCGCGCGGGTGCTCACGGCGCAGCAGATCGACCGGCCCTGCACCTGGGTGGTTTGCGACGCCAGTTTCATATCGCTGGCCAAGGTCCTGGAAGTGCCGCTGCAACTGGCCGTCACGCCCTGCCGCCTGGTCGCGCTGATCAAGCCGCAGTTCGAGGTTGGCCGCGCCGAAGTGGGCAAGGGCGGGGTGGTTCGCGATGCGGCGCTGCACGCGCGGGTTTGCGATGAAGTGCGGGCCTGGCTGGAGGGCGCAGGCTGGCATGTGCAGGGGATTGTCGAAAGCCCGATCAAGGGCCCTGAAGGAAACGTGGAATTCCTGATCTCGGCCTGGCGCGAATAGGCTTTGCGCGGTTGCCTCGTCCCTTTGGCCCCGCCATACCCTCCCCCAACAGGGTTACGAATCGAGGCCTTCGTTGATGACTGAACTTGCGTCTCCCGGCCAATTGCGCGCGGCGTTCCTGCGCTGGGCTTTGTTTGTGGTGCCGGGGATCATGTTCCTGGGGTTCTTTGCGGGCAGGCTGGGCGGCAGCGGCGCGGGCAACCCGTGGTTCATCGACCTGGCCAAGCCCTCGCTCTATCCGCCGCCCGCGACTTTCGGGATTGTCTGGACGATCCTTTACCTGGTCATGGGGATCGCGCTGACCCTGGTGATCACCGCGCGCGGCGCGCCGGAGCGCGGGCCGGCAATCGGCCTGTTCGTGCTGCAACTGGTGCTCAACCTGGCCTGGTCACCGCTGTTCTTCGGCATGCACAAGATCGCTGCCGCGCTGGCGCTGCTGGTGGCGATCGACCTGGCGGTGATCGCGACAATCCTGGCCTTCCGCAAGGTCCGCCCGATCGCCGCCTGGCTGCTGCTGCCCTACCTGGCCTGGGTACTGTTCGCGACCGTGCTCAACTGGCAGTTTCTTGTCGCCAATCCGGGCGCCTGATCTTGAACCGCGCCGCGCAAAGGTCCATCTAGGCATCATGCAAAGCGAAAACCCTCTGATCGCCGATATTGCCAAGCTGCTCAACAGCGCGGCCGGAACCATGGCCGGAATGGGCCGCGAAGCCCGCGACGCCGCGCGCGAACGCGTGCGCGAGGCGGTCGGCGGCATGGACTTCGTCTCCCGCGAGGAATTCGACGCGGTCAAGGACATGGCTGCCAAGGCCCGCGAAGAAAACGATGCGCTGAAGGCCCGTGTCGACGCGCTTGAGAAGGCGCTCAAGGCGAAGAAGTAGTATCCTCCCCCTTGGGGGAGGGGGACCATGCGAAGCATGGTGGAGGGGCACACGCAGGTGGTCCCTACCTCGCCGGAAAGCTCAGGATCACTCGCCCGTACCCCTCCACCACCTTCGGTGGTCCCCCTCCCCGTGCCGGGGAGGATTGCAAGCGCACCGCATTCCCGCCACACGCTACCCATGCACCTAACCGCCCAAGCCATCGTCTGCGCCAGCCGCCCGCATGGCGAGACGGCGGCGATTGTGCGGCTGCTGACCGAGAGCCACGGCCTGGTTGCTGGCTATGTTGCAGGCGGGCGTGGGCGGCAGCTGCGGCCGGTGCTGGTGCCGGGCAACGTGGTTGAGGCAGAGCTGCGTGCCCGGGTGGAAGGGCAGCTTCCTTACGCCAAGCTCGAACTGATCACCAGCCGCGGGCCCTGGCTGGGTGAGCCGCTGCCCGCCGCAGCGATTGGTTGGGCCACATCGCTGACCGCCGCCGCCTTGCCCGAACGCCATGCCTATCCCCCGCTCTATGGCGCGCTGGCGGCGCTGCTTGATGCAGTGTGCCATGCTCCCTCGGCACGGGGCTGGCTGCCAGCTTTGCTGGCCTATGAAACGCTGCTGCTGCGCGAGCTGGGCTATGGCGAGTATGCCCCGCCGGGCGATGGCGAGATGCCCGCGTTGCTCGCCGCGTTCGATGCGCTGGGCCAGCGGCTTGACCGCTATCCGCTTGCCGAAAGCCGCATAGATGTTATGGGCGCGCGCGCCATGCTGCGAGAGCGGCTGGCCCGGATCGGATAGGCGGGATTTCGATGAAGATTGCAGTACTGGCCGGTGACGGTATCGGCCCCGAAGTGACGCGCGAAGCGGTGCGGGTGCTCGAAGCACTGGGCCTGCCGGGGCTCACGCTGAGCTATGCCGATGTCGGCGGGGTTGCCTATCGCAATCACGGCCACCCGCTCCCTCCAGAAACGCTGGAAATTGCACGCAATTCCGATGGCATCCTGTTCGGTGCAGTCGGCGATCCGGCTTGCGACAATCTGGAGCGCCAGCTGCGCCCCGAACAGGCGATCCTGGGGCTGCGCAAGGAGCTGGGCCTGTTCGCCAACCTGCGCCCGGCCAAGGTCTTTGCCGGAATGGAAGACTTTTCCGCGCTGCGCCCCGAAGTGGCCGGCGCGATCGACCTGCTGATCGTGCGCGAGCTCAACGGCGATGTCTATTTCGGTGAAAAGGGCATCCGCACGCTGCCCGATGGGCGCCGCCAGGGCTGGGACATGATGGCCTATGCCGAAGACGAAGTGCGCCGGATCGCACACGTTGCTTTCAAGGCCGCGCAGGGCCGCAAGGGCAAGCTGTGTTCGGTCGACAAGGCCAATGTGCTCGAAACCAGCCAGGTCTGGCGCGATGTGGTCTGCGAGGTTGCGGCGGACTATCCCGATGTCGAGCTTAGCCACATGTACGTCGACAATGCCGCGATGCAGCTGGTCCGCAGCCCGGGGCAGTTCGACGTGGTGGTAACCGGCAACCTTTTCGGCGATATCCTGTCCGATCAGGCCTCCATGTGCGTCGGCTCGATCGGTCTGCTCGCCTCGGCCTCGCTCAGCGAAGGCAAGCTGGGGCTGTACGAGCCGATCCATGGGTCCGCGCCCGATATCGCAGGGAAAGGCGTGGCCAATCCGATGGCGACGGTGCTGTCTGCCGCGATGCTGCTGCGCCATTCGCTGGGGCTGGAAGACCAGGCCGTGCGGATCGAGGCGGCGGTTGCCAGGGCCCTGGGCGATGGGGTGCGCGGCGGGGACCTTGGCGGCAGCCACGGAACCGTGCAAATCGGCGATGCGATTCTGGAAAGGCTCTGACGATGTCCATCCGCCTTGGCGTGGTCCTGCCCACTTACAACGAGCGCAAGAACCTGCGCGGCATGGTCGAGCGGCTGGACAAGGCGCTGGCGGGCATTCCCTTCGAAGTGATCGTGGTCGATGACAACAGCCCCGACGGCACTTCGGACGAAGCCCGCGTTATCGCGCAGGAGGATTCGCGGGTTCACGTGATCCAGCGGATCGGGCGGCGCGGGCTGTCCTCGGCGGCGATCGAGGGGATGTGCGCCACGGCCGCGCCGGTCGTCGCGGTGATGGACGCCGATCACCAGCACGATCCCGAACTGCTGCCGGGGATGCTCGCCGCGATCGAAAGCGGTGACTATGACCTGTCCTATGCCAGCCGCTTCGCCGAAGGGGCCAGCACCGAGGAGTGGGGCCGGCCCGACCGGGTCAAGGCCTCTACCCTCGCCAACCGGATCGCCAACAAGGTCACCGGGGTTGAGCTGAGCGACCCGATGAGCGGCTATTTCATGCTGAAGACCGAAACCCTGCGCGCCGACGCGCACCGCCTTTCGGGCGTGGGCTTCAAGATCCTGATCGACATCCTGGCGACGGTTGATGAGACGCTGCGGATCAAGGAAGTGCCGATGAATTTCGCCGCCCGCGCCGAAGGCGAAAGCAAGCTGGATCGCACGGTCGTGTTCGAATTCATGGTCGGGCTTTACGACAAGTGGCTGGGCCGCTGGATCCCAACCCGTTTCGCGCTGTTCGGCACGATCGGCGCCCTGGGCGTGGTGGTGCACATGGCGGTGCTGGCCGTGGTGCTCAACGCCTTCGGTACGGCCTTTGCGGTGAGCCACTATCCGCAGGAAGCCGCCTTCATCACCGGGCAGACCGCCGCGGCCTTGATGGCAATGACCTTCAACTTCGTGCTCAACAACGAGCTGACCTATGCCGACAAGCGGCTGCGCGGCTGGGCCCCGCTGCTGGGCGGCTGGGTGCGCTTCCTGATCACTTGCGCCTTTGGCCTGCTGACCAACATCGGCGCGGCCACCGCGCTGGTGCGGATCGGGTTCAATCCCTATCCGGCGGCCTTGGTCGGGATCGTGCTGGGTTCGGTCTGGAATTTCGCGCTGTCGAGCAAGTTCGTCTGGGGCAAGTACTAGGAACCAGTTCCTCTCCATTTTCGCGTAGCGCAAATGGGGAGGATCTGATTATCGCCAGCTGGGCAGCCACATCCAGAACTGATAGCTCGGTCGGCCGCAGCACAGCGGGTAGCCCGAGATGATCGGGTAGAACCAGGCGAACATCGCGAAGCTGAGCACCATTGCGGCTGGGGCGAGCCAGTGCCAGCGGTCGCGGCGGTGCCACAGGTCCTCCAGCGCCAGCGCCAGCGCGGCCATCATGAAGGTGCTGGGCAGCAGGTAGTGATAGATGAACTGGATCGGCTTGCCTGACAGCGGCCACATCCCCAGGCACACCGCGTAAAGCGCCACGAAGGCCAGCGCGTCGTAGCGCTGCTTGCGGATCCCGGCCCACAGCGCCCAGCCCAGCGCGGCCAAGCCCGCCAGCATGGTGAAGGGATTGCCGATCAGCACAACGCCGCGCTGGGCACCGTCGATATCCTTGTAGAGATACCAGATCGCCCGCCAGTTGCTGATCCATTCGTACCATTGCGAGCGATAGGGGTGGAGCTTGCGGACCGAATCCTGCAGCCGCAGCATGAATTCGTGCCAGGCCAGCGGCTTCCACGGGTCGATCGGACGGTCGGCCCAGCCAAAGCCCGGCCAGAAGGTCAGCCAATAGACTGCCAGCGGGACCAGGCCGAGCCATAGCGCGGCTTCGATCAGGGTGATCCCCTCGACCGGGCCGCCCTTGCGCGCCCAAACGAAGCGCCAGCCATTGGCGCGCAGCTTGAGCGCCAGGAACAGCAGCCCGGGCAGCATCAGCGCCGGGGCGATCGACCATTTGGTCCCTAGCGCCAGCCCAGCCAATACGCCTGCCAGAGGCAGTCGCCAGCGGGCCTGATGCGGCAAGCGGCAGGCGGCGGCGAACTGCCACAGCGCGGCCATGCCAAGACCCGCCATCACCATATCGAGCATCGCGATCCGGCTGTGGATGAACCAGAAGAAGTTGGTCGCCAGCAGCAGCGCCGCCAGCACGGTCGCCAGCCGCCGTCCGCTGGCGAACCAGACCAGCCGGGCGAAGGCGAACAGGCCAAACGCGCCCATCAGCGCGCTGGGCAGGCGCCAGGTGAGCGGCTTGTCCCCCAGCCAGTGGATCGCGGCGGCCAGCACGGTCTTGCCGAACAGGGGATGCTCGGGATTGGCGCGCACCCCCTCGATCAGCTTGCGCGCGGCGGGGACGTAGTGGACTTCGTCGAAATAGATCTCGCTGGGCGTACCCAGCCGCCACCAGACCAGCGCCAGGAACAGCGCTGCGATTGCCGCGCACCAGGCGATCGGGTCTTGGTCTTGGGCAAAGCGGGGGCGCATTGCGCCGGGATTATCTGCGCGCGGAGCATAGCGCAACACAAGGTCCTCTCCATTTTTCGCGAAGGCGACAAAAGCGGAGGTGGCAGACGCCGAAGGCGGCTGACGGAGGGGTATCGGCGCCAGCGTAGAAGCCCCTCCGTCAGCCCTTCGGGCTGCCACCTCCCCAGATGTGCTGCGCAAATCTGGAGAGGACCTTAAGGGGAGGGAACTGTGCCGCGGACCCGAAAGTCAATGCCTGCATCGCCAAGGCTGCCCCTTTCGCCCAGCCGATCCTTACCCATTTCCGTGCGCTGGTGCATCGGCCGAGCCTGCGGCGGTGGAGACGATCAAATGGGGCATGCCGCACTTTGCCCTGAACGGTAGGATCCTGGCCGGGATGGCCGCATTCAAGGTCCATGCGGCGCTGTCACGCTGGAGCCTGGCGCTGATCCAGGGGCTGGCCTTGGGCAACGAACGTTTCAACGAGCTGGCCCGGCATCTGCCCGAAGCCACACCGCGCGCGCTGTCGTTTGACCGCGCGGGGGCAGGCGCTGGCCGAAGCGGCCTAGCGAACGATCGCGCTGTAGGTGATCTCGCCAGCGCCGCGTGCAGCCTGCTTGGCGGGGACGTGCCAGCGCACGTGGGTCACGTCTTCGGGTGTGGCGATGCGGCTGCCGACGCGCAAGTCATCGAGCTTGCCCCAGCGCTTGCCGCCATCGACCGAAACTTCCTCTTCACCGTCGGCGCTGCCTTGGTAATAGACCGTGCGGGGCAGGGGATTGGTTACGGTAAAGCCACCGCTGCCGCCCATCCGGTACCATGAGACGACATAGACCACCCGGTCGCCTCGATTGAGGCGGCTGGCGGGCTGGAGCAGGCGCCCTTTGCCGGGCTTGATCTTCTCGACAAAGACCGCGCTGTCGAGCGCAATCAGCGGCGCGGCCACGGCCATGGCCGGCACGGCGAGCGCAAGCGCGCCCGCAAGGTTCACGAACGAACGGCGAAGTGACACGAGTGGTAAGCCCCCGACTGCGTCCCTGCTGGGACGGAACGGTTCTGCTTGTCGCAAGCATGGGCAAAGATATGGTTAACAGCGACCTTGTGGAGTGCCCAAAAGTGCAACCTAAACGCCGGAATACCGGGGCGGACAGAGGTTTATGAGCCGTGGTGCGGGCACTCAAAAAGAGTCGCGGATAGGCGGTTGACAGCCCCGGCGCGCTGGCCTAGTGGCGCTGCTCCTAAGTGGCTACGCGGGTGTAGCTCAGTTGGTTAGAGTATCGGCCTGTCACGCCGAGGGTCGCGGGTTCAAGTCCCGTCACTCGCGCCACTTGGGAATTTTCCTTGCCAGATTTGCTCCCAACATCCGTTCGCATCGAGCGAAGTCGAGATGCCGCGCGCAAGTGTCTCGACTTCGCTCGACACGAACGGGGTAGGGGGCTTACCAAGCCTCGCTGAATTTCACGTCCTTGCCGCCGCTTGGCAGGCTGACGATCATGCCGTCGCGGCTGACTTTCAGCGTGCCCGAAAAGACCTTGGGCGCGTCGCCCAGGAATAGCGGCTCGATCGCCTTGGCCGGCGGGGCCGGGACCAGGTGATAGAGCACCAGCGTACCCACTCCCGCTTCCTTGGCGGCCCGCGCGGCGTCTTCGGGGCTGGCGTGGTAGTTCTGGATATCGGTCATGATCTGGGCGTTGTTCGCCTGCCCGCGCTCGGCCAGTTTGGCGCCGATGGCGGCAATCATCTGCTTGTTGAGCGCTTCATGGAACAGCACGTCACTGCCCTTGGCCGCGGCAACCAGATTGGCCGAATAATTGGTATCGCCGCTGATCGTGACCGAGCGGCCCTTGTAGTCGATCCGGTAGCCAAAGGCGGGCTTGATCGGGTTGTGGTCCACTTCGAACACCCGGATGGTTGCGCCGCCGCCCGAATAGACGATGCCGCCTTGCTGGGCCGGGTCGATGATCCTGGCCAGCCCGCCAAAGCCCGCCGGATTGGCGATTTTCTCGCCGTGATGGGCGACGCGGTAAGTGCTGTCGGTGGCATAGGCCGCGTTGAACCCGGCAACCACCTTGTCGGTGCCCTCGGGGCCATAGACCGGCAACTGGGCGCTACGTCCGCCCGCGATCCAGCCTTGCATCTGTGCCTCGCCCAGCCCGTCGATATGGTCGGAATGAAGGTGGGTCAGGAACAACGCCTGGAGCTTGCCCATCGGAAAACCCATCCGCCCCAGCTTGCGGATCGAGCCTGAGCCCGAATCGAAAATGAACGCCTGGTCGCCCGCCAGCACCGCCAGGCACGGGCCCGCGCGGTCGGCATCGGGCATCGGGGAACCGCTGCCGCAGACATAGACGTGCAGGCCATCACCCAGCTTGGCCGACTGATCGATCCCGACGTTCTTGTCGAGCGCGGCCTGGAACGCGCGCTCCGCAATCGCGCCGCGCCCGAAGACCAGGACCAGGCCGACCAGAATGGCCAGCATAGCTGCCATCACGGCAATCTTGCGTTTCATGCGAATCCTCCGGGCAGTCTCTTATGCTGCAGCTTGCCCGGTGAGCGGTCTTGCGGCAAGCATTCGCAATGGATGCCAATGCCGCGCTTGCCGAAACCTTGCGCCTGCTTGGCCCGCGGCTCGATGCGGCCGAGTGCCGCTGGACCGTGATCTCCAGCGCGGCAGTGGCGCTGCATACCGGCGATGCTGAGGGAGTGGGCGACGTCGATGTGCTTATCGACGAAGCTGGTGCTGCCGCCGCCTTTGCTGAGCTGGACCTGCCGCTGGTTTCTGGTGCCGGAACCCACCTCTTCCGCTCGCGGTTGTTCGGTACCTGGCAAGGCGGGCCGCTTACGGTCGAGGTCTTTGCCGGGTTTGAGCTGTGCACTGACGAACGCTGGCAGGAAGTGCATGTCGAAGAACGGAAGGAAATCAAATTCGGGGGCGTTCGAGCCTACGTTCCCGCAGCAGCCGAACTGGCCACCATGCTGCTGCGCTTCGGGCGGGAGAAAGACCTAGCCCGCGCCGCCCAGCTTAGCGCCAGCGGCCGGTTTCCATCCAGACCAGGAAGCGTTTGAGCGGCAACAGCCAGACCACGCCAAGGACAATGTAAACCGGTGTCTGGGCCAGCGCGTGCCAGTTCTCGATCCACGGTGCCACATAGCGCGCCACCAGCACGCCATAGACCAGCAGCGCAACAAACAGCGCCAGCATGCCCAGCGGGATGCGCAAGGTGGGCTCGGTTCTCATCGGAAGGGTCCATGAATGCGGGTGGGGGTGACGATCAGGTCAAGCGGCTGGTCGTGGGCTTCGAGCGGGATGGTCTCGTCAAGCTGGCAATCCCAGGCCAGGCCCACGGCAAGGGCAGGGCGGTGCTGCTCCAGCCAGCTGTCATAGAACCCCGCGCCATAGCCGATCCTTCCGCCCTGGCTGGTGAAGCCCAGCAAGGGGCAGAACATCACGTCGGGCAACAGCAGCGGCGCGTCCTCGGCCGGTTGCAGCGCGCTGTAGGGATCGGGAATCAGCAGGCCATCATCGAACGGATTGGTCCATTCGCGAAACAACATCGGCGCACCGCGCGCCGACAGCCAGGGCAGGACGATCCGGTGGCCGCGTTCGGCGAACCAGCGGGCATAGTTGCTGGCCGGCACCTCGTCCTTCATCTCGTGGAAAACAGAGATCACCGCGCCTCCGGGGACCTGATCGGCGATCGCAGCAGGGGGGCGACTGAAAAGCAGGCCGCGCTGCCACTCGGGGATCGCAGCGACATGTTCCGCACGGCGGCGCTTCAACTCGGCGCGCAGGCTTTTCTTGTCGATCACGCGGCACTCTCAAATCCTCCCCCTCTGGGGGAGGGGGACCATGCGCAGCATGGTGGTGGGG
>PNJT01000034.1 GCA_013822005.1 Novosphingobium sp.
GGTTCCTGCATGTCCGACGGCGAAGAAATCATCCTGCGCGACCTTAGCGATGCCGACCTGGTCGAACAGATGAAGGACGACCTCTACGACGGCATGGCCGAAGAAGTCCACGAAGGCACCCAGATCCTGCTCGAACGCGGCTGGGACGCCAACGACGTGCTGACCGAAGCGCTGGTCGAAGGCATGCGGATTGTCGGCATTGATTTCCGCGACGGCATCCTGTTCGTCCCCGAAGTGCTGCAATGCGCCGGCGCGATGAAGGCGGGCATGGAACTGGTCCGTCCGATCCTGACCGCCAGCGACAACAAGACCACTCTGGGCACTTACGTGATCGGCACGGTCAAGGGTGACATCCACGACATCGGCAAGAACCTGGTCGGCATGATGCTCGAAGGCGCCGGGTTCGAAGTGGTTGACCTGGGGATCAACAACCCGGTCGACAACTATCTGGCCGCGATCGACAAGCACAATCCCTCGATCCTGGGCATGTCGGCGCTGCTGACCACCACGATGCCCTACATGGGCGTGGTGATCGAAGAACTCGACAAGCGCGGGATCCTCAAGAACCTGCCGGTGATGGTCGGCGGCGCGCCACTCAACCAGGAATTTGCCGACGCGATCAACGCCACTTCCTATGGCCGCGATGCCGCGGTCAGCGCCGAACTGGCCAAGGCGCTGGTCGGCAAGAACCGTTAATGAGCGACTCTGCTGGACGCCGCAGCGGCGGCCGCCAGGCACGGCTGGGCCGCCGCGCGCGGCCGCAGGAGGCTGCGGCCGTCGCGCCGGAATCGCTGGTCACTACCAGCGCCAACCCCGCGGGGCCGGTGCTGGTGCTGGCCTGCGGCGCGCTCGCCAATGAGATCATTGCGCTGCGCGAGCAGCTTGGCGTCACCGACGACGCCATGGTGCTGCAATGCCTGCCGGCCGAATTGCACAATCGCCCGGGCCAGATCGCCCCGCGGCTGGATGCCTACCTGTCAGAGCATCGCCACAAGTACTCGCGTGTGCTTGTCGGTTACGGCGATTGCGGCACCGGCGGGGCAATCGACAAGGCGCTGGCACGGCACGAAGCCAGTCGGCTGCCGCACGCGCATTGCTATGAATTCTTCGCCACGACCCCGAGGTTCAACGCAATCTCCGAAGCCGAGATCGGCAGCTACTTCATGACCGATTTCCTCGTGCGCCATTTTGACCGGATTGTCTGGGAAGGCCTCGGTCTTGATACCCGGCCCGAGATGCTCAAGACCTATTTCGGCAACTACCGCGACCTCGTCTATCTGGCCCAAACCGATTCACCGGAGTTGCAGGCCAAGGCGCAGGAGGCCGCCAAGCGGCTCGACCTGCGCTACGTCTATCACAAGGTCGGCTATGGCGATCTGACCCAGGCGATCAAGGCAGCGGCCGATGTATAGGGTCCGCCTGTGGTCGGTCCGCCGCTCGCGCCAGATGGAATGGCTCTACAACACTTTCAACCCGCTGGTGGTCAAGCTGCTGCGCGGGGTGGTGAAGGTATTCGGGACCAGGCTCGACAAGCCGATCACCGCGGTCGAAGCGGCGGCCAAGGGCTTCTTCTTTGACTGCAAGATGTGCGGCGATTGCGCGCTCTCCAGAACCGGCATGTCGTGCCCGATGAATTGCCCCAAGACGATCCGCAACGGCCCCTGCGGCGGCGTGCGGGAAAACGGCATGTGCGAGGTCAAGCCCGAGATGCGCTGCGTCTGGGTTGCGGCCTGGGACGGTGCCTCGCGGATGCAGCACGGCGATGCGATCAAGCAAGTGAACTTCGCGGTCGATCACCGGCTCAAGGGCAAGAGCTCGTGGCTCAAGCTGGCGCGCGAGGAACTTGGCGATGACTGACCGCGCAACGATCGACGCAGAAGGGCTCAACCCGGGCGATCCCTTGCCAATGCTGGAGGGTCACGTCTCGCATGGCCGGTTCGAACGCGTGCTGCGCGCCGGGCACTTCGCGGTCTCAACCGAAATCGCCCCACCCGATTCCGCCGATCCCGAAGAAGTGCTGCGCCGCGCTTCGCTGTTCGACGGCTATGTCGATGCGATCAACGCCACCGATGGTTCGGGTGCCAATTGCCACATGTCGAGCCTGGCGGTCTGCGCGATCCTGACTCGTGAGGGCTATTCGCCGGTCATCCAGGTCTCCTGCCGCGATCGCAACCGGATCGCGATCCAGGGCGACCTGCTGGGCGCATCAGCGCTGGGGGTCTGTTCGGTGCTGTGCCTGTCGGGCGACGATGTGTCGGTGGGCGACCATCCCGAGGCCAAGCCGGTGTTCGATTTCGACTCGGTCTCGCTGCTCCAAACCGTGCGCACTTTGCGCGACGAAAGCCGGTTCCTGTCGGGACGCCAGCTCGACCTGCCGCCGCGGCTGTTTCTGGGTGCCTCGATCAATCCTTTCGCCCCGCCCCGCACCGCGCGGGTCGATCAGTTCGCCAAGAAGGTTTCAGCCGGCGCACAGTTCGTCCAGTCGCAATACTGTTTCGACATCGACATGGCGCGCGACTTCATGGCGCGCGCCCGCGATCTGGGGCTGACGCAGGATTGCTACGTGCTGATGGGCGTGGGCGTGCTCGCCTCGGCCAAGACCGCCAAGTGGCTCAAGGGCGCAATCCCCGGGGTGCATATTCCCGATCATGTGATCCGCCGCCTCGAACAGGCCGAAAAGCCCAAGGCCGAGGGCCGCAAGATTGCAGTCGAGCTGATGCAGCAACTGGCCGAGATCGACGGGATCAGCGGCATTCACCTGATGGCCTACAAGCAGGAGGAATGGGTCGGCGAGATCGTCACTCAGTCCGGCGTGCTGCAAGGGCGCAAGCCCTGGGCCCCCACTCGCCTGTCACATATTCAACCCGCCAAAGCCTAAGGGAAAGTCGATGTCCAGAACCGTTCTTGCCTCTGCCTCCAAGGAAGTCATCATCGGCTTCGACCAGCCTTTCGTGATGATCGGTGAGCGGATCAATCCCACCGGCCGCAAGCTGCTCGCCGCCGAGATGAAGGAAGGCAACTACGACCGCGTGGTCGCCGATGCCCTCGCCCAGGTTGAAGCCGGGGCGCAGATGCTGGACGTCAATGCCGGGATCCCGCTGGCCGACGAGCCGCGGATCCTGGCCGAAGTGATCCAGCTGGTTCAGTCGGTCACCGACGTGCCGCTGTGCATCGACAGCTCGATCATCGAAGCGCTTGAAGCGGGCCTGGCGGTCTACAAGGGCCGCGCGCTGGTCAATTCGACCACTGCCGAAGACGAAGTGATGGAGCGCGTGCTGCCGCTGGTCAAGAAGTACGACGCGGCAGTCGTTGCAATCTCCAACGACGATACCGGCATTTCCGAAGACATCGACGAGCGCTTCCGGATCGCCAAGCTGATTGTCGAACGCGCAGCGGACCACGGGATCAAGGCTTGCGACGTAGTGGTCGATCCGCTGGTCATGCCGATCGGCGCGATCAACAACGCCGGGCGCGACGTGTTCCGCCTGGTCCGCCGCCTCCGCGAAGAGCTGGGCGTCAACACCACTTGCGGCGCATCGAACATCGCCTTTGGCTTGCCCAACCGCCATGCGATCGGCAACAGCTTCCTGCCGATGGCAGCCGGTGCAGGCATGACCAGCGCGATCCTCAACCCCTGCCACGAAGGCACGGTCGCTGCGATCAAGGCCGCCGACATCCTCAATGGCGTCGATCCCAACTGCACCAACTGGATCAAGATGTTCCGCGAACCCAGCCCCGAAGGTGAAGGCCGTGGTGGGCGCGGCGGGCGCGAAGGCCGGCGGCGGCGTGGCTGAGGCAGCGCAATTGTCCCACAAGGTAATCTTCACCCCCTCGGGGATCCGCACCACCGCCAAGGACGGCGAAAGCGTCTATGACGTCGCGCTGGCCAGCGGGGTCGATATCCTGTCGATCTGCGGCGGCAAGGGCCTGTGCCGGCGCTGCCAGATCGAGTTCCAGCCGGGCGACTATTCGAAGTTCGGGGTCAAGGTCGAGGAAGGCAATCTCTCGGGCTGGACCGACAGCGAGGAACGCGCGGCCAAGCGCGGCGACCTGAAGCCCGGCCGCCGCCTGGCCTGCCGTGCGCAGGTGCTGGGCGATGTGGTGGTCGAGGTGCCGGGCGATTCGCGGCACCAGGTCTCCAGCATTTCGAAGGATTCAACCGGGTTCGAGACCGAGCTCAAGCCCGCGATCAAGCTCTACATGTGCAAGCTGCCCATGCCCGAGCTCGACCACAATCCCAGCGACGGCGAAGCCCTGGTCGAGGCGCTGCGCGAGTTCGGGATCGAGGCCCAGCCCGAGCACCGCCCGCTGACCAAGCTGCAACCGATCCTGGCGCAAAACGAGCGCGAGCTGATCGCGGTGGTGCGCGACGACAAATGGATCATCGACGTCTGGCCGCCCTCGCCGTTCGATGCTTATGGCGCGGCGATAGACATTGGTTCGACCAGCCTGGCGCTGTACCTTTACGATCTGACCAACGGCGCACTGGTCCACCAGGCTTCGGCGATGAACCCGCAGATCCGTTACGGCGAAGACCTGATGAGCCGGGTCTCCTACGTGATGATGAACAAGGGCGGCGAAGAGCGGCTGACCGAGGAAGTCCGCAAGGCTGTATCGGGCATGCTCGAGGATGCGCGGGCCAAGCTGGACCTTGGGCCGAACCAGATCCTCGAAGTCGTGCTGGTTGGCAACCCGATCATGCACCACCTGTTCCTGGGGATTAACCCGGTCGAACTGGGCCAGGCGCCCTTCACGCTGGCGGTGAAGGACTGGTTCGAGGCCCCGGCCTGGCGGTTCAACCTGGGCATATCCGAAACCGCGCGGATCTCGATGCTGCCGCTGATTGGCGGGCATGTCGGCGCGGATACTACTGGCGCTTACCTCAGCCAGCTTGACGTCATGACCGGACGCTCGGTACTGCTGGTCGATATCGGCACCAATGCCGAAATCGTGCTGAGCCACGGCGGCAAGGTTGCGGCTTGCTCTTCCCCCACCGGACCCGCCTTCGAAGGCGCGGAAATCAGCGCAGGGGTGCGCGCGACGCCCGGCGCGATCGAGCGGGTGCGGATCGACCGCGAGACTTTCCAGCCCAGCTTCAAGGTGATCGGCAACGATGACTGGCTGTCCGATGCGGACCCCGACATTGCCGACAAGCGCGTGGTCGGGATCTGCGGATCGGGCATCTTCGAAGTGATGGTCGAACTGGCCAGCGCCGGCCTGGTCAACAAGGGCGGCCTGTTCCAGCCCGAGGCCGCCCCGCACCGCTTCATCCAGGAAGGCCAGAGCTGGAAATACCTGCTGCTCGACCGCCCCGAGAACCCGCTCTACGTCAAGCAGACCGATGTGCGCGCGGTCCAGCTGGCCAAGGCCGCGCTGGCCGCCGGGGTCAACCTGCTGGTCGATTTCCTGGAGTGCCCGGCGTTTGACGAAGTGCTCCTGGCAGGCGCCTTCGGCACGCACCTGGATAGCCAGTATGTCGCCGATATCGGGATCATCCCGTTTGCCAGCGCCGAGCAGATCCGCTCGGTCGGCAATGCCGCGGGTATGGGCGCGGCGATGGCGCTCTACAACCAGGACGAGAAGGCGCGGATCATCGAAGCGGTAAAGCATGTCATTAAAGTTGAGACTGCTACCGAGCCGAAGTTTCAGGACTACTTCGTCGCTGCTATGCAGTTTCCCACCGCACCCAGCACCGATGGCGACAATGCCAGCGGCCGGGGGCGCCGCAGCCGCCTGCGCGAACGATCCAGATAGAGGGGTTTCGAATGTCGAGAGAAGGACGCACCGGAGGCCGCCGTGGCCGCGGAGCCGCCAATGCCGCGGAGCTGGCCCCGCGCGCACCCTATATCAAGCGCAATATCCCGCCCTATTCGGTGCTGGGCGACGCCGATTTGGCGATCCTTGAGCACAATGCCGACACGATCCTTGAAGAGATCGGGATCGACATCAAGGACGATCCCGAAGCGATCGCGCTGTTCGTTGCTGCAGGCGCTACGGCCAACGGGGTGCGGGTGCACTTCCCGCGCGGCATGTGCCGCGAGATCGTGCAGAAGAACGCGCCGGGGATATTCACCCAGCATGCGAGGAATTCGGCCAACAACGTTGTTATTGGCGGAAACAACACCGTGCTGGTCCCGGCCTATGGCAGCCCCTTCGTCTACAGCCGCGAAGGCGGACGGCGCTATGCGACGATCGAGGATTTTCGCAATTTCGTGAAGCTGGCCTACATGGCCGACCCGCTGCACCATTCGGGCGGGACGATTTGCGAGCCGGTCGATCTGCCGGTCAACAAGCGCCACTTCGATATGGTCTACAGCCACATCAAATACACCGACAAGGCCTTCATGGGCTCGGTCACGCACCCCAGCCGGGCCGAAGACACCGTGTCGATGGCCAAGATCGTGTTCGGTGACGATTTCGTCGAAGAGAACTGCGTCACGGTCAACCTGATCAACGCCAACTCGCCGATGACCTTTGACGAGACCATGCTGGGCGCGCTCAAGGTTTATGCCCGGCACAACCAGGCGACCATGATCAGCCCGTTCATCGTTGCGGGCGCGATGAGCCCGGTGACGGTTGCAGCGGTTGCGGCGCAGAGCCTGGCCGAAGGACTGGTCGGCATGACGCTGGCCCAGTCGGTCCGCCCCGGCGCGCCGGTGATCTATGGCAACTTCGTCTCCTCGATGTCGATGCAGTCTGGCGCTCCGACTTTCGGCACCCCGGAAGCCTCGCTGATCATCAACGTCGGCGCGGCGCTGGCCCGGAGGCTGGGCGTGCCGTTCCGCAGCGCGGGCGGGTTCAATGCCTCGAAGGTGCCCGATGCCCAGGCTGCCTACGAAAGCGCCAACACGTTGCAGCAGGGCCTGATGGCGGGCGTCAACTTCATGCTCCACACCGCCGGCTGGCTCGAAGGCGGGCTGGCGATGGGCTACGAAAAGTTCGTGATGGACTGCGACCAGGCCGCAATGATGGCGATCTATGCGCACGGCGTCGACATGAGTGAGAACGGCCAGGCGCTCGACGCGATGCGCGAAGTCGGCCCGGGTCAGCACTTCCTGGGCTGCAGCCACACCCAGGCCAATTTCAAGACCGCCTTCTACCGCTCGACCATTGCCGACAACAACAGCTACGAACAGTGGGTTGAAGACGGCAAGCTCGACGCCGAACAGCGCGCCGAGAAGCTCTACAAGGACATGCTGGCCAACTACGTCGCGCCTGAGCTTGATCCAGAGATCGACGCCAAGCTGTTGGCCTTCATGGAAGCCAGGAAGGCCAGCTTCCCGGATTCGAACATCAGCTAGACCGGAAATTTCATGCAAGCCGAAGTAATCGACGGGCGCCGCCTCGCCCGCGAAGTGACCGATGCGGTCGCCGCCGAAGTCGCCGCGATGAGCCGCAAGCCGGGCCTTGCGGTGATCATTGTCGGCGATGATCCGGCCAGCCACCTTTACGTGCGCAACAAGGTCCGCACCGCCGAACGCTTGGGCTTCAAGTCGGAAACGACCCGCCTGCCCGCTGACACCAGCGAAGCCGACGTGCTGGGCCGCGTCGCCTGGCTCAATGCCCGCGAGGATATCGACGGGATCCTGGTCCAGCTGCCCCTGCCCCCGCAGCTCAACACTTTGCGCGTCATGGCGGCGGTCGATCCGGGCAAAGATGTTGACGGGCTCCACGCGCTCAACGCCGGGCGGCTCACGCAAGGCAGCCACGCGCTGATCCCCTGCACGCCGATGGGCTGCCTCAAGATCATCAAGTCGGTGATCCCCGACCTGACCGGCTGTCACGCAGTGGTGATCGGCGCGTCGAACATCGTTGGCAAGCCGATGGCGGCGCTGCTGCTGGAAGAGAACGCCACGGTCACCCAGACCCACATCCACACCCGCGACACCCAGTTCATCTGCCGCGGTGCCGATATTCTGGTCAGCGCGGTGGGCAAGCCGGGCCTGGTCCGCGGTGCCTGGATCAAGCCGCGCGCGGTGGTGATCGATGTCGGCACTTCGCGGGTCGAGCAGCCGGATGGCACCGTGCTGACCAAGGGCGACGTCCTCTTCGATGAAGCGGTGAAAGTCGCCGGCGCGATCACTCCGGTGCCCGGCGGGGTCGGCCCGATGACCATCGCCTGCCTGATGGAAAACACCCTGATCGCCGCCAAGGCGCGGGGCGGTTAGCTCCAACCCCTTCTGCTCCCCTCCCCAGTGGGGAGGGGCTTTTGGGCCACTGATACCTCACATTAATCCGCCCAATGGTCTGGCCAGCCCTGCCCCCGGCGTATAGCCTTGCGGCAAAGGGGAGAGCGCAATGGCCGATTGGGCAGACCAGATCGATACCGGCAACTACGGCAAGTCCACCCGGACTTTCCTGGGGATGCAGATCGATCCGCTGGTGTTCTTTCCCACCGCGCTGATCTCGATCGCGGTAATCGTCTATTCGATCCTGGCCCCCGATCAATCGGCCAAGCTGTTCGGCGACATGCGGGTCTGGTCAACCACCAGGTTCGACTGGTTCCTGATGTCGACCGGCAACCTGCTGCTGCTGTTCTGCGTGGTGGTGGCGCTGTCCCCGCTGGGCCGGATCCGGCTGGGCGGCAAGGATGCCAGCCCGGATTACTCGAGGCTTTCCTGGTTTGCGATGCTGTTTGGTGCCGGGATGGGTATCGGCCTGGTGTTCTATGGCGTGTCCGAACCGGTATCACATTTCACCACCTCGATGGCAGGGGGGCCGGCCGCTCCGCTGGGCGGCGCCATTGGCGATCCCGGCACCTCGCGGGACCTGGCGATGGCCGCCACGATCTTTGACTGGGCGCTGCACCCCTGGGCAATGTTCGCGGTCACCGGACTGGCGCTGGCCTTGTTCGCATATGACTATGGCATGCCATTTTCGCTGAGATCGGCCTTCTACCCGGTCTTCGGCAAGGCGGTCTGGGGACGGCTGGGCGACGGGATCGAAGTGCTGGCGGTCTTCGCCACGATTTTCGGCCTGGCAACCTCGCTGGGGTTGGGCGCGCAGCAGGCCATGGCGGGGATCACTTTCCTCTACCAAACGACAAGCTCGCCCGCTTCGATCCTTGGCCTGATCGCGGTCATGGCCGGGATCACGTTCCTGTCGGTGCGCGGCGGGATCGATCGCGGGATCAGGATCCTCAGCGAGGTCAACATGCTGGTGGCGCTGGTGCTGTTGTTCTTCGTGCTGCTGACCGGGCCGGCGGTTGAGCTGATGACGGACATCGCCCGCAACATCTTCGTTTACCTGCAGCACCTGCCGGCGCTCTCGAACCCGGTCGGGCGCGAGGACATCGGGTTCTATCGTGACTGGTCGGTCTATTACTGGGCCTGGTGGATCAGCTGGTCGCCCTTTGTGGGCATGTTCATGGCGCGGATTTCGCTGGGCCGGACGGTGCGCGAATTCATCGCCGGGGCGATGATCGCCCCCAGCCTGCTGGGCATCCTGTGGCTGACGATCTTTGGCGATGCCAGCATTGCGCAGATCGCGACCGGCAACGGCGATGCGCTCGCCAAGGCCGGGCTGGACGAACAGTTGTTCGTGCTGCTGGGCACGCTGCCCTGGGCCTCGATCACCTCGTTCACCGCGATCTGCCTGATCCTGATCTTCTTCGTGACCGGCTGGGATTCGGGCACGCTGGTGATCGACACCATGACCTCGGGCGGCCGCACCGACACGCCGCTTCGCCAGAAGACTTTCTGGTTGTTTGCGGTTGGCGGGATCGGCGCCGTGTTGCTGCTCAGCGGCGAGCTCAATTCGCTCCAGGCCGGGGCGATTGCGACCGGACTACCGCTGGCGCTGGTCTTGCTGGTGATGTGCGCTGGCACTCTGCGCGGACTGCTGACCATTCACCGCCGCAGCAATTGATCGGGTAATTAAATTAGGCGTCAGCCAAAGATTCTTGCGGATATGGTTTCATCTGAAATCCGCATGGACTTGAACTCGAGACCCGCCACTGGCACTCCGTGCCCTCCTGATGGAGGCACGACGCGATGCGTGAGGCGTTTTACGAGCGGGTCCGTGAGACCCTGGGCGAGATTGACAGCCAGGGGCTGACCAAGCACGAACGCCCGCTCACTTCGCCCCAGGCGGTCGAGGTTGAGGTCGATACCGCTGCGGGCCGCAAGCGCGTGATCAACTTTTGCGCCAACAACTACCTGGGTCTGGCCGATCATCCTGACCTGATCGCGGCCTCGGCGGCCTACAGCCAGAGCCACGGCTTCGGCATGGCCTCGGTCCGATTCATCTGCGGCACGCAGGACATCCACCGCCAGCTGGAGCGCCGGATCGCGGGCTTTTTCGGGTTCGATGACAGCATCACTTTCGCCGCCTGCTTCGACGCCAACGGTGCGGTATTCGAGCCGCTGTTCGGCGCGGAAGACGCGATCATTTCGGACAGCCTCAACCACGCCTCGATCATCGACGGGGTGCGGCTGTGCAAGGCCATGCGCTATCGGTTTGAGAACAACGACATGGCCGATCTGGAGGCCCAGCTGCTCAAGGCTGCGGCCGATGGAGCCAAGACCAGGATCATTGTCACCGACGGCGTGTTCTCGATGGACGGCTATATCGCCAACCTTGCGGCGATTTGCGACCTGGCCGACAAGCACGGCGCGCTGGTGATGGTCGATGACTGCCACGCCGCCGGGTTTATGGGCGCAAGCGGACGCGGCACGCCCGAGCATTGCGGCGTGGCGGGGCGGATCGACATCCTGACCGGCACTTTGGGCAAGGCGCTGGGCGGCGGCATGGGCGGCTATATCTGCGCGCGCCAGGAAGTGGTCGATCTGCTGCGCCAGCGCGCACGGCCCTACCTGTTCTCCAACGCCCTGGCTCCTGGCCTGATCGGTGCGAGCCTCAAAGTGTTCGACATGCTGGAAGCTGGCAACCCCTTCCGAGAACAGCTGTTCGCCAATGCACAGCGGTTCCGTGCGGGGATGGAGGCGGCTGGCTTCACCCTGCAACCGGGCGAGCATCCGATCATCCCGGTGATGCTGGGCGATGCCAAGCTGGCGCAGGAAATGGCGGCGCGGCTGCTGGACGAAGGGATCTACGTCACCGGGTTCTTCTTCCCGGTGGTCCCGCGCGGCCTTGCCCGGATTCGCACCCAGATGAGCGCCGCGCATACGTTCGAGCATATCGACAAGGCCGTTGCCGCCTTCACCAGGGTCGGCCGCGAATTGAAGGTGATCTGACATGACTGTTGCCAACACCATGCCCGCACTGGTCAAGGCCAAGCCCGAAATGGGCATCTGGCTGCAGAACGAGCCTGTGCCGGTTCCCGGCCCCGACGAAGTGCTAATCAAGGTCCACCGCACCGCGATCTGCGGCACCGACATCCACATCTACAACTGGGACGAATGGGCCCAGCGCACGATCCCCGTGCCGATGATCGTTGGCCACGAATTCGGCGGCGAAATCGCTGCGATCGGCGATCATGTGAAGCGCCCGCTGAAAGTCGGCCAGCGGGTTTCGGGCGAAGGCCACCTGATCGGCGAAAAGAGCCGCGCGGTGCGCGCCGGGCACTTCCACCTCGATCCCGAAACGCAAGGCGTGGGCGTCAACCGCCCGGGGGCTTTCGCCAGGTACCTCACCATCCCGGCCTTCAACGTGATTGCCCTGCCCGATCATGTCGAGATGGACGTGGCGGCAATGCTCGATCCGCTGGGCAATGCCGTCCACACCGCGCTCGCCTTCGACCTGATCGGTGAGGATGTGCTGATCACCGGCGCGGGTCCGATCGGGATCATGGCCGCTGCGGTTGCCCGCCATGTCGGCGCGCGGCACGTGGTGATTACTGATATCAATCCCTACCGGCTGGAGCTGGCCGGCAAGATCGCAGACTGCCTGCCGGTCAATGTCGCCGAGGAAGACCTGGTTTCGGTCCGCCACAAGCTGGGCATGACCGAAGGCTTTGACGTGGCGATGGAAATGTCGGGCGCGGCCCCCGCGCTCGAGCAGATCGTCGATAACATGGTGATGGGCGGCAAAGTCGCCATGCTGGGCTTCCCGCCGGGCCAGACCACGATCGAATGGAGCAAGATCGTGTTCAAGGCGCTGACCATCAAGGCGATCTACGGCCGCGAGATGTTTGAAACCTGGTACAAGATGCTCGCCATGCTCGGTTCGGGCCTCGATGTCTCGGGCCTGATCACCCACCGCCTGCCCTATACTGATTTCGAGCAGGGCTTTCAGACCATGCGGTCGGGCCATTCGGGCAAGATCATCCTCGACTGGACTACGGCCTAGACCGGTGCGGGACAAACCTGGGTGCTGCAATTTGCCCTAGGTTTCTTCACCTGAAAGAATGCTAGCCCTGCGCCACCGCCCAGCTGTGCGTGGCCCAGACCAGCAGTGCGCAGGCGATCAGCGTGACGTAGGGCAGCATCCCGGCGCGCGGCACCACCAGTTCCTTTTCGAAGGGATCCTCGGCAGTCCCTTCGCTGACCGGGAACTTGCCCTTGTCCTGGACATAGTGGCGGAACGCGAAGACCGGGATAATCAGCAGCGCAGCGAGCAGCCCGTTGCGCAAGGTGCCTTGGCCCCAGATGTCGGCACCCACCCCCATCCAGACCATGTTGACGAAGCCGAACACCACTCCCAGTGCCAGCAGCCAGGTGGGGGCACGGTAGGGCCGGTTCCAGTCCTTGCGGTCGATCCGGTGGATCCAGCCAGCCTGCAGGTTGAGGAAGTTGAAGATGAAGTAGCAGACGTTCGACATCATCAGCACGGCGAAGTAGTCGCTGGCCAGCAGCAGGATCAGGTTGAACCCCAGGTCGGTCCACATCGCCGCGGTGGGCGAGCCGTGCTGGTTGACCCGCGACAGATACCTGGGCAGCCAGCCATCGACCGAGGCCTGATAGAGCGTGCGGCTGGACCCCATCATCGAGGTCATCACGATCAGCAGCAGCGCCAGCACCAGCATGACGATCACCAGGTTGCCGATCACCGCGCCGCCGCCAACGATCTTGGCCAGCGCGGCGGCCACTCCGGTGCCGTCGTAGATCGTCGGATCGAGCAGCCCGTCGAGCCCCAGCGAGGCCTGGAAGGCCAGCGGCACCAGCGTGAAGATCGCAATGCACAAGAGGCCCGCAGCGATGATCGCCTTGGCTGTGTCCTTGGCCGGGTTGCGAAATTCGCGGGTGTAGCAGACCGCGGTCTCGAACCCGTAGGTTGACCATCCGGCCGCAAACATCGCGCCCGCCAGCACGGCCAGCCCCGCCCCGTCCCAGGTGCCGAAGCCGATGTTCCCGGCCGCATCGCGGACAATCGGCAGCAGCGGGAACAAGTGATCGCGCGGCATGTCGCCAGTCAACAGCGGGACCAGCCCGACCAGCAGCAAGGGCAGCATGCAGATCAGCCCCAGCACTTTCTGGAAATTGGCCGCGCGCGCCGCGCCGTGGTGCTGGAGGAAGAAGGTCAGCAGCAGGAAGCCCGCGCCGATGATCGACACCGCGTTGAGCCGCAGGGTCAGCCCGTCGCGGATCATGCCCAGGTCCATCAGCTGGATCTGCCAGGTCCGGATCGCGGCATCGGCGGGGAACAGGTTGGCCATGGCATAGCCCGCCGCCAGGCTGCTCCCCAGCACCAGCACCGGCGACCAGGCCAGCCAGTTGCACCAGACCGAAATCGGCGCGATGAACTTGCCATAGGGCAGCCAGGCCGCCGCGCCATAGACCGAGGCCCCGCCCGACTTGTTGGGATAGAGTCCGGCAATCTCGGCATAGACGAAGCACTGGATGAAACCCATGAAGATCGAGGCGATCCACACCACCCAGCTGGGCTGGCCGATCACCGTGGCGATCCCGCCCATGGTCAGCAGCACGCCCGCAGGCACCCCGCTGGAGGCCCAGAACGCGTCTTTCCAGTCAAGCTGGCGGCGCAGTTGCAGCTGATCGGCGCTGCTGGTTGCTTCAGCCTGGCTGGCCACGTGTGTCCCCCTCTTCAACGCGGCAGGCCCGCCTTCGGATCATGTCCAAAGACGGGCCCGCGTCAATCAGCCTTCCTTCGGCGTCACTTCCCGAAGTTGTACCGCACGTTCACGCCCCAGGTGCGCGGCTTGGCATAGACGCCCAGCACATCACCCCAATAGAGTGAGCCATCGAAGGCGTAGACCCGGTAAGCCCGGTTGAACAGGTTGCTGACGAAGAACGAAACGTCGATCTTCTCGTCGGCAGTGGTGAAGCCCAGACGGGCATTGGCGACCGCATAGCCCTTTTCGCGTTCTACGGGCGCGCACATCACGGTGAAGCACATCGAGCTCTGGACAATCGCATCGCCCTGGATCGAGGCGGTGCCGCCGGCCAGGCCGAATTCATAGCGCATCATCGCGCTGCCCGAGAATTCGGGGGCTTGCGGCAGCTTGTTGTTCACCAGGCTGACACCATCGGGCAGCAGCACACCTTTGACCTCGCTGTCCTGGAAAGCACCCGACAGTTGCAGGGTCAGACCCTTGGCCGGCCGGGCGGTGAAATCGGCTTCGATCCCCTTCACCGTGGCCGGCAGGTTGCGCACCACCTGGGTGAAGCCGACCTGCACGAAGGCCTGGTAATCCTGATAATCGTAGTAGAACGCCGCAAGGTTGAAGGTCGTGCCCGGCACCAGCGTAGATTTGAGGCCCAGTTCATAAGAGTTGAGCGTTTCCGGACGGTAACCCAGGTTGTTCAGCGTATCGACCAGCGCCGAGGGGAACGGCGTGCCGGTCGAGAAAGTGAACCCGCCCGACTTGGAGCCGCGGTTGTAGCTGGCATAGAGCAGTACGTTGTCACTGGGCTTGAAATCGATCTGGGCCCGCGCGGTAATCCCGTCAAAGCTGGGGCTGGCGTCCGCCGGGGTGATCGTCACCCCCGAAGGCCCGCTGCCGTAAGACCAGCTGCCAGGCACAGTGGTGCCGGTCAGGTCGGTATAGGAAACCCCGCCGGGGCCGAATTGCAGCGACAGCGCCCAAGGTGCCAGGGTGTGGACCGCAGTGTAGTCACCCACCTTGGAATCGCGCCAGTACCGAATTCCGCCAATCAGTTTGAGATTGTCAGTGAGCTTGAATTCGTCCTGCAGGAAGAAGGCGAAACTCTCGGTCCGCTGGGTGAAGTTGACGCGCGGGTCATAGGCGATGAACGGCACCGCGTACTTGGCCCGGTAGTCGCCATCGATGATCATCCCGAAGGCACCGAAAGTCAGAAAATTGTTGTCGGTGCTGCGCGAAAAGCGCAGTTCCTGCGTGACCTGGTTCACCTTGGCATCCTGATAGAACACCGTGCCCGAGGCGTAGCAGGTCAGGCTGGTGTTGGGCGCAGGACACGGCGCGGTGGCCGGCGGGGTGACATTTTCGACATAGGGAATTTCCGGCGGGCCATTGCCGCTTTCGATGTAGAACTTCTTGAGGTTCTGGTAATCGGTGATCGAGACCACATCGAAAGAACCCAGCTGCGCGTCGAAGCGCAAAGTCGCGCCGAACAGCTTGCGATCGACATAGGCATCGCCAGTCCCTGCGGTCTTCCACGGGCTGCCGCCTTGCGAGGCTGCGATCGAGGGATTGAAGTAGCCGTTGCCGGCCGTACCGACGCTGCCCCAGTAGCCGCAAGCGTCGGTGGGCGACATGAACTCACCCTGGAACTGTCCATTGGGACAGGCCGGCGCATAGTTGTAGATCCCGGCCTGGCGCTCTTTGCTGGCCTGCGAATAGCGCAGGGTCAGCTTGGCCTTGAAGCTGTTCGACGGCTCCAGCAGGAAGATCCCGCGCAGCGCCCAATGGTTGTTGGCACCGCGATCCTTTTCGCCGGGAGTGATGTTTTCGATATAGCCATCGTCACGGTTGTAGACGCCCGAGATGCGCGCGCTCAGCGTATCGCCCAGCGGGCCTGAAACCGCACCTTCGAAGATCGTCTGGTTGTAGCGGCCATAGGTCGCCTTGAGATAGCCGTCGAACGATGAGGTGGGCTGGCTGGAAACAAACTGCACCGCGCCGCCGGTGGCATTGCGGCCGAACAGTGTGCCTTGCGGCCCGCGCAGCGCCTCAACCCGGGCAAGGTCGAAGACCGGGAAGCTGGCGGTGGTGATCGAGCTGGCGTAGCTGTCATCCTGATAGACCGCGACCGGCGGTTCCTGCTGGTCGCCGTAATCGTTCTGCGACACCCCGCGCATGTTGAACACCACCTGCGAGGACGAATAGGCGTTGTATTTGAGGTTCGGGATCGCCGAGACGACATCGGTCGCGCTGTTGATCGAGCGGTTCTTCAGCTCTTCCTTGCCCAGCACCGAAACCGCGATACCGACATCCTGCAACTTCTGCTCGCGCCTCTGCGCGGTGACGACAATGTCAGTGGTTTCAGCCTCTTCGGCTTCGGACCCGGTCTGCGCCTGAGCGGCAGTACCCGCCAAGCCGCCAGCGACAATCGCGAGCGAAGCGCCCGCACGAAGCACTGCGATGAATTTCGATGAATGCGAACGAACGGCCATGGTTACCCTCCCGGTTATTGGGCGGCCCCTGGCTTTGTCGCTGCCAAACGGGTGACCACCTCTCGACCTCAATCCTTGACCGAGGATGATATATATTGAACGCACGTGCAAGAGGGCTTCTCCGCTGCATTCCGTCAGCCCCCGCCACTCCTGACCGCGCATCCCGCTTGCGCCCCCAGATGTCCTTGGAAAAGCCTGCGTTTAGGTGTGTTTTCATCTTGCAAGGATCGCATCTGACGCAGGCTAATACACGTTATCAATTCAACTAATGAAAAGCCCCGCCGGTCACGAATCTCGTGGCGGAAACGCCTTTCGCTTGCTATTGAACGCATGTTTAAGACGCTTGGGAAAGGGAATGCCGATGCGCCGACGCGAACCGGAGGACCGCAAGGTCCAGTTGCTCAAGGCAGCCTTGGCCGCGCTGGCCGAAACCGGGATCGAGCAATTCACCATGGCCGAAGTCGCGCGCCGGGCCGACGTTTCGCCCGCCTTGGTGGTCCACTACTTCGGCGATCGCGACAAGCTGATCGAGGCGACCTTCCGCCAGCTGGTCGAACGCGTCACCACGCTGCCGATGAAGGCGCTGGCGCAGGGCGAGGAACCTGAGGACCGGCTGCGTGCTTTCGTGATTGCGCACCTCGATCCGGGCGAACTCAGCTCGGAAAGCTCGCGCGCCTGGCTCTCGTTCTGGGGGCTGGCGCTTTACACCCCCGCCCTCGCCCGGCTGCAACGTGTGCATCAGGAGCGGATGGTCTCCAACCTCAAGCACGAATTGCGCGCGCTGGTCGTGCCCGATGCGGTAAACCGGATCGCCGAAACCATTGGCGCGCTGATCGACGGGTTCTGGCTGCGCGCAGCCTTGGCCAGCGCCTGGAAGCCCGATGCGCAGATCCCGGTCGATTGGATCTTCGAAACCATCGACCGCGAAATCGCTGCCGCGCGGCTGCCTGCAAATGGCGCTGTGGAAGCCAGCGGCACTTTCGATGCGCTCAACCCCGCCAATGGTGAAGTGCTCGCCACGATCCGGATCGACGGCAAGGCCGAGGTGGACAAAGCCGTCGCCCGCGCCGCCGAAGCGCAAAAGCATTGGGCGAGGACCACTGGTGTCGAACGCGGGCGGATCCTGAACCGCGCCGCGCAGCTGCTGATCGAACGCAACGAGGCTATCGCCCGGCTCGAAACGCAGGACACCGGCAAGCCAATTCAGGAAACCATTGCGGTCGATGTGCTGTCGGGCGCGGATTGTATCGAGTATTTCGCGGGGCTGGCCCGCACGCTGTCGGGCGAGCATTTCGACCTTGGCCCCGGCGCCTTTGGCTACACCCGCCGCGAACCGCTGGGCGTAGTCGCCGGGATCGGGGCGTGGAACTATCCGATCCAGATCGCCTGCTGGAAGAGCGCCCCGGCGCTGGCCTGCGGCAATGCCATGCTGTTCAAACCGGCCGAACTGACCCCGCTGACCGCGATCGAGCTGGAGAAGGCCTACCGCGACGCTGGCCTGCCCGACGGGCTGTTCCAGGTGGTCCAGGGCAAGGCGGACACCGGCCGGCTGCTCAGCCGCCACCCCGGCATCGCCAAGGTTTCGCTGACCGGCGAGGTTGGCACCGGCAAAAAGGTCATGGCTGATGCTTCCGCGACGCTAAAAGTCGTCACGCTTGAGCTGGGCGGCAAATCGGCGCTGATCGTGTTCGAGGATGCCGATCTGGACGAGGCCGTATCAGGCGCACTGCTCGCCAATTTCTATTCGGCGGGCGAGGTCTGCACCAACGGCACCCGGGTGTTCGTGCACCGCAAGGTTCGCGACCAGTTCCTGGCCAAACTCAAGGCGCGGACCGAAGCGATGGTGG
>PNJT01000035.1 GCA_013822005.1 Novosphingobium sp.
CCGCGGCTCTTCATGCCGACGAAGCGGTTCTCAACCAGGTCGAGCCGGCCGATCCCGTGCTTCTTGCCCAGCGCGTTGAGCGCGGTGAGCAGCGTGGCCGGGCTCATCGCCTCACCGTTCAGCGCGACCCCGTCGCCCTTTTCGAAGTCGATGGTGATGTATTCGGGGGTGTCGGGCGCATTTCCCGGATTGTCGGTGCGCGAATAGACGTAGTCGGGGGTTTCCTCCCACGGGTCTTCCAGCACTTTGCCCTCGCTGGAGGTGTGCAGCAGGTTGGCATCGGTGGAGAAGGGCGCTTCGCCGCGCTTGTCGTTCGGCACCGGGATCTGGTGCGCTTCGGCCCAGGCGATCAGCGCCGTGCGGCTGGTCAGGTCCCATTCGCGCCAGGGGGCGATGACCTTGATCTCGGGCGCGAGGGCATAGGCCGAAAGCTCGAACCGTACCTGGTCGTTGCCCTTGCCGGTCGCGCCGTGGGCGATCGCATCGGCGCCCACTTCGCGGGCGATCTCGATCAGCCGCTTGGAAATCAGCGGGCGGGCGATGCTGGTGCCCAGCAGGTAATCGCCTTCATAACGGGCATTGGCGCGCATCATCGGGAAGACGAAATCGCGCACGAATTCCTCGCGCATGTCGTCGATGTAGATGTGCTCATCCGGCACGCCCATCAGCTTGGCCTTGGCGCGGGCGGGTTCCAGCTCTTCGCCCTGGCCGAGATCGGCGGTGAAAGTCACCACTTCGCAGCCATAGGTCACCTGCAGCCATTTCAGGATGACCGAGGTATCGAGGCCGCCCGAATAGGCGAGGACTACGCGCTTGATGTCGCTCATGGCTGGTTTTCCGCTGGATTGGCGTTAAGATTCGTGAGGCGCGCCCTAAGGCAAGCGCAAGGAGAGGGCAAGCCGATGGCCAAGGCGGAACTCAAGACCAAGGCGAGCGAAGTCAGCGTGGCCGATTTCATCGCCGCACAGGGCGACGAACGGCGGCGCGAAGAGGCAGAGGTTGTCGATGCACTGCACCGGCGCGTGACGGGCCTTGAGCCGAAGATGTGGGGCCCTTCGATCATCGGCTATGGCAGCTATGACTACAAGTATGACAGCGGCCGCGAAGGCACCATGTGCCGCGCCGGATTCAGCCCGCGCAAGGCGGCAATGACGCTCTACCTGATGGGCAATTATTGCGACCGCCAGGCCGAAGTCGATGACCTGTTCGCGCGGCTGGGCAAGCACAGTGTCGGCAAGAGCTGTCTCTACATCAAGAAGCTGGCCGAGGTGGACCTGGGCGTGCTGGAACGGCTGGTGGCGATCAGCTGGCAGGTGATGAACGAGAAGTATCCGGGGTGAGCGGTGCCACGGAGGACGTCGCATTCCGTGTTACGTCCGATAGCGCTGATACACTGCATACCCTGCCATGGGCGTGATGGCTGCTGCCATTGCGCCGCTAGGCTTTGCCCGATCGCAGCACGCCCGTCTTACCAGGGAACTGCGCCTTTGAGTTATGCCGCCACCAGAACTCGACTGTAACCGGGATGCCCCATTTCCGGGCGAGCCGGTCGATCTCTTTCCACGCATCTGAGGCTGACTGACCTTGCACGGAGATGCCAAGGTCGGCGTGATACTTGAATCCCTCTTCCTCATACTGCGCAGCCTTCGCAGGGACTTGGAGCTCGCGGACCAACTTGTCGCCCTCAAAGCCTTTGGCTTTGACCTGCGCGATGATCGCGAGCAAGAGAGAGGACCAACGTGGGCCATGGACGGCCTTGCCGTTTACTGACGCTGACAACGGCTTCGTAAACGCGAGGCTAGGTGCTGCGTCAAAGGCCATCGCGCCGCTGCTTGTCAAGGTCACGGCTTCCTCGGGTTCGTCGTCCCGCTCGATACCAAGTTGATCCATCGCCTCCCGTACGAGTTTTTCTATTGTATCGCCCGGCGTCTTTGTGCCGAACCACGTCTTAAGGGAACTCAGTTATGCAAAAGTGGGATCGCTCACTCTAATAACTGGCATCATGTCTTCCTCCTCACGTTTCAGCGAGGCCATGTTACCTATCCTCTGAAAATCCGCAAAAACCCAAATTGGCAGGCATTAGGGGACCCACCCTCAAGCCGCCACGGCCAGCCTCACTCCCAGCGCCCTTGTTACCTTGATCAGCGTATCCAGCGTCGGGTTGCCGTTTTTGCCGAACGCCTTGTAAAGCGCCTCGCGTGAAATGCCGGTTTCGCGCGCGAGTGAAGTCATGCCGCGCGCGCGGGTGACGGCGCTGAAGGCGTGGCGGATCAGTGCCGGGTCGCCATCCTCGAAGGCCGCTTCGAGGTAATGGCGGACATCGGCGTCGGAGCCGAGAAACTCCGCCGCGTCCCAGGGTTTTGTTGCGAGTGCCATCTGCCTTACTCCAGTTCCGAAACCATGCGGATCGCGGCAGAAATGTCCGCGTCCTGACTTTTCTTGTCACCGCCGCACAGCAGGATAACGATCTCGCCTGCCCGCTCGGTAAAATAGACCCGGTAGCCGGGTCCGTGATCGATCTTCATTTCGCGTACGCCGCCGGTCAGATTGCGATACTTGCCCGGATTGCCCAAAGAGAGCCGGTCGATCCGGATCGTAATCCGCGCTGCCGCCGCGCGATCGCGCAAGCCTTTGAGCCACGCCGCGAAAGAGTCGGTGCGAATTACCGTCCTCATGGAAGCGGGCTAATCCAGTTCGTAGAGAATGTCAACTATAGTGCACAATTTTGAACTCGGATCGATTGACATTTCGCCGATCTTCCCGATCTTGGCCCCGACAACAGCAGCGGGGCGGAGTAGCAATGGCCGGACTATGGACACGTGCGGCGGAAATGGCGGGCAAGGCGCCGGCGGAACGCAATCGCTATGTCGATTTCCTGCGCGCGCTGTCGATCCTGGCGGTGGTGGTGGGGCACTGGCTGGTCGCCGCGCCCTATATGCAGGACGGGGCGGTGGTTGGCGGGCACCTGCTGGGAATCCTGCCCTGGACGCAGTGGCTGACCTGGCTTTTTCAGGTGATGCCGCTGTTCTTCTTCGTCGGCGGGTTTTCCAACGGGATTTCGTGGGCGGCGACGCAGGCCAAGGGCGGCACTTTTTCCGACTGGTACGGCGGCCGCTTGCAGCGCCTGATCAACCCGGTGATGCCGCTGTTCCTGGTCTGGAGTCTGTTCGCCATGTTCGGCACCGCGCTGGGGGTGGAGCGCTCCGTGGTCAAGATGGCGGCGCAGCTGGCCTTGATCCCGGTCTGGTTCCTGGCGGTTTACCTGATCGTCTCGGCCTTGGTGCCCTTCACTTACAGCGCGTGGAAACGCTGGGGGATGGGCAGTTTCTGGGCCCTGGTGGCAGGCGCGGTGGCAGTGGATTTCGCTTCGGTATTCAACGGTATCCCGGCGATCAACTGGCTCAATTTCCTGTTCGTCTGGCTGGCGGTGCATCAGCTGGGTTATTGCTGGCAGGAAGGGCGCTTCGGCGCACGGCCCTTGTGGTTCCTGGGATGGCTGGCGGTGCTGGCCGCGCTGGTGAAGTTCGGGCCCTATCCGGTGGCGATGATCGGGGTGCCGGGCAGCGACCTGTCCAATTCGATGCCGCCCACCTTGGCCTTGCTGGCGCTGGGCAACATGCAGATCGGCCTGGCGTTGACGCTGGAGCCGGTGATGCGCCGCCTGCTCGACAAGGCCGCGTTCTGGACCGCGACCGTGCTGATCAACGGCATGATCATGACCGTTTACCTGTGGCACCTGACCGCTTTCGTGCTGGTGATGGTCGCGGCCTGGCTGATGGGCGGCTTGGGGCTGAATATGGCCCCCGGCAGCGGCCAATGGTGGCTGGCGCGCCCGGTGTGGTTCGCGCTCTACATCGCGGTGACCTTGCCGCTGATCGCCGTGTTCAGCCCGTTCGAACGGATGGGCAGTTCGGCCAAGGATGGTCCGCTCAAGCAAGTCCCGCATTGGCGGCTGATCCTGGGCCTGCTGCTGATCTGCCTGGGCCTGACACTGACCGCCGCGATCTCGATCGCCAGCCCGGAAGGGGTGACGGGGCTGAGGATCTGGGTGGTCGCGCTGCCATTCATCGGCGCGGGGCTGGTGGGGTTCGGGCCGGCCTATACGCTGGTCAGGCGGCTGGATCGCTAACCTACTCCGCCGCCTTTTTCTCCAGATGCCACTCCGGCGCATCCTCCAGCGCTGATAGCCGCGCCGCCTCGGCGCCGATATAGTCCCGCGTCATCGGCAGGGCGCTGCGCTGTTTCGCGCTCTGGATGTGGAAGTTGACCATCGAGCCGTGGCGAAAACTCTGCTCCGCTCCCGCCAGGTAGAACTGCCACATCCGGAACAGGCGCGCGTCGTAAAGCGCGGCGATCTCAGCCTCGTGCAGCGTGGTGCGGCGGTACCATTCGGCGATGGTGTGGGCATAATGATAGCGCAGCACTTCGATGTCGCCGATCTCCCAGCCGGTCTTCTCGCAAGACGTGACCAGCTCGCTCATTGCCGGGATATAGCCACCGGGGAAGATGTATTTGCGGGTCCACTTGTCGGTAGTGCCGGGGCCATTGGTGCGGCCGATCGTGTGGGTCAGCATGATCCCGTCGTCGGCCAGCAGCTGATGGGTCTTGGCGAAGTATTCGGTCAGATGCGGCGCGCCGACGTGTTCGATCATGCCGACGCTGGTGATCCGGTCAAACGGGCCGGTGACGTCGCGGTAGTCGGTCAGCTGGAACTTGACCATGTCGGCCACGCCCGCCGCCTCGGCGCGCTCGTTGGCGAACTTGACCTGATCGGGGGCGAGGGAGACGCCCAGGACTTCGCAGCCGAAATGGCGGTTGAGGTAGAGACCCAGCCCGCCCCAGCCGCAGCCGATATCCAGCACCCGCATGCCCGGCTGAAGTCGCAGCTTGGCCGCGATCAGCGCTTTCTTGTCCACCTGCGCGCGCTCCAGCGTATTCGCCGGGTCCTTGAAATAGGCCATGGTGTATTGCCGGTCCTCGTCGAGGAACAGCTCATAGAACTGGCGGGTCAGATCATAGTGGTGGGTGACATTGCTGCTGGCCTTGGGGCGCAGGTTGATCTGGTCGGCCTTGGCGAAGATCCAGTCGATCCCGCGCTTCATCGGGTTGGGCGCGGCAATGCCGCCGCTCTGGCGGTTGGCGTTCTGCATGACGAGCAGCACCATGTCGCGGATGTCGTGCGGGGGCTCCACCAGCAGCCGCCCGTCCATATAGGCCTCACCCGCGCCGACCCGGGGGTCTTTGGCGACGTGCAGCGCCGCGCCCTTGTCGGTAAAGCGGATCGTGACCGGATCGGCGGAGAGGTCGCCAAAGCGGTGCTCAGACCCGTCATGATCGATAACGCGCAGCTGGCCGTGCTTGACCACCTGGCGGAGCATTTTTCCGAGCAACCACATGGCGCGAAGGCTATGCCCTTTCGCCCGCTATGCAAGGGCTAATTAGCCAAGCCGCCCCGCAATTTCGGCGAGTTGCCAAAGCCCCAGCACCAGGAACAGCATGGCGGCCAGCGTGCGGGTCAGCTTCATCGACAGGCGCTTTTCGATCGTCTCACCCAGGAACACCGCCGGGCCATTGGCCAGCATCATTCCCAGCGTGGTGCCTGCTGTCACCGCCAGCACTGACTGGTAATGCGCGGCAAGCGCAATGGTCGCGACCTGGGTCTTGTCGCCCATCTCGACCAGGAAGAAGCTGACCAGCGTGGTCAGGAACGCGCTGCTTCGGGTGCGGACGGCGTTCTCATCGTCGTCGAGCTTGTCGGGCACCAGTGTCCAGGCGGCCATGGCGACAAAGCCCAGCGCCACCGCGACGCGAAACCACGGCGCTTCGAGCAGCCCGGCCACTTCCCTGCCCAGCAGCGCGGCGAGCGCATGGTTGGCCAGCGTGGCAGCCAGGATCCCGGCCAGGATCGCCCAGGGGGCCCGCAGCCGCGCGGCGAGGACGATGGCCAGAAGCATGGTCTTGTCGCCAATCTCGGCGAGCGCGACGACGGCGGTGGAGGAGAGGAAGGCCCCAAGAATCTCAGAACTCATTGCCGGGCCCCCTTAGCCGTTCACCCCGAGCGAAGTCGAGGGGCAGCGCAAAAGGCTGTCCCTCGACTTCGCTCGGGACGAACGGGGGGTTATTGCCGGGCGAGGTAAAGCACGTCGCGCGGCTGGGCCAGCAGGTGCTGGCCCGAATCGACAAACAGCGTTTCGCCGCTGGCCAGCCAGCCCTGGGCCATGAACAGCGCGGCATCGGCCAGTTCTTCCGGATCGGTCAGCCGCTGGAGCAGGTTCATCCGGCCCGAAATCTCGTGCTCCTCGCTCACCTGGTCGTGGCTGGGGAGCATCGCCCCGGGGGCCAGGCCATAGACCCGCGTCGCCGGATCGCTTTGCGCCATGGCCAGCATCTTCACTGTCGAGGCCAGCGCATGCTTGGCCATGGTGTAGCTGAAGAAATCGGGATTGGGATTGGCGATCTTCATGTCGAGGAAGTGGATCACCCGCTTGCCGCCTTTGGCCCGCGCATCGGCCAGAAAGGCCTGGGCCATGCGCGTCGGAGTTTCGGCGTTGACGCGCATCGCTTCGGCAAAAATCACGGGATTAAGCGCTTCGGCGCTATCGGGTTTGAACACCGCGGCGCAGTTGATCAGCACGCGCCAGTCATCGAGCCGTGCGGCGAGGTCTTCCACCATGTCGAGCGCGACCGCGCCATCGATCAGGTTGCAGGCGACCACTTCGGCCGAGGGGAGGGTGGCGGAAATGTCTTCGGCCGCGCTCACTGAATGGCCGGCGTGGAGCACCACGTGCCAGCCGGCCGCGCCGAAGCGGCGGGCAAGCACCGCACCGATGCGCCTGGCTGCGCCGGTTATCAGAACTGCGGGTCGGGCCATCCTTCGTGGCTTGGCGGAGGATGGCCCGTGAGGTCAAGTGTTAGCGGCAGCGAGTCGGGCCCTTGGCCAGCTCGTTGCCCAGTAAGGCGCCGGCCGCTGCGCCCAGGATCGTGCCGGTGGTGCGCTCGCCGCGGGTGTCGATAGCGCGGCCGACCAGTGCGCCTAGCGCCGCGCCAACCAAAAGGCCGACGGTGCCATCGCCGCGCCTGCAATAGTAGCGCCCGTCCTGGCCGCGCCAGTATCGGATGCCGTTGTCGGTGCGGCGATAGTCGATATCGCCGTTTTGGCTGCGCCAGCCGTGAGCCGGGGCCCAGCGCGGCGGATCGGCCATGGCGGGCACGGCGGTAAGCGTGGTGGCGGCGACCATTGCGGCCAGGACAGTCTTGTGCATCGCTGTCGTTCCTTTCTGCTGGAAGGTTTGAACTGTGCCAGCAGAAGGCAACCAGGCATCACAACGGGGGATTAACATCGCGACGAACCGAGCCGGAGCCCGACAAGCCGAGCCTGCAGCGCGATGAAAAGTGCGTGGTTCTGCGACGAAGCGCGGGTGGGCTAGTCTTCCGCTGGCGGAGACGGATTGTCCTTGGCCCAGGGATTGGACGTTTCCCCGTCCTTGCCCTTCTTCTTTTTCGCGGGCTTGGCGGCGGGTTTGGCGGCCTCTGCACCGGCGCCTTGGGTTTGGATCGCCCAGGGATTTTCGTGCGGCTTGCCTTTGCCGCCTTTCTTCTTGGAAGCTTCAGCCTTCTTTTCGGCCGGTTCGGAACTGCCGCCGCAGCCGCCGAGCGTCATCGCCATGGCGGCAAGGGTCAGGAATGCGATGGATCTTTTCATGGCCTTGGCAATAGCAGCCAAGACTTGCCAATTGCCTAACCCAGCGCAGCCTGTTTTTCGTCAGCCAGGCGGTCCAGCTCGGCGCGGCTCATTTTCTGGGCCGCGGTCTTGAGCTGGCCGCAAGCCGCATCGATATCGCGCCCGCGGGGCGTGCGCACCGGGGCGCTGATCCCGGCTTCGAAGACGATCTCGGAAAAGCGCCGGATCCGTTCCGGGCTGGAGCATTCATAAATCGCGCCGGGCCAGGGGTTGAACGGGATCAGGTTGACCTTGGCGGGCAGCTTGTACTGCTTGATCAGGCGGACCAGTTCGCGTGCGTCAGCATCGCTGTCGTTCTTGTCCTTCAGCATCACGTATTCAAACGTGATCCGCCGCGCGTTGCTGAGCCCGGGATAGTCGGCGCAGGCCTGGAGCAATTCCTCAAGGCCGTACTTGCGGTTGATCGGCACGATTTCGTCGCGCACTTCCTTGCTTACCGCGTGGAGCGAGACCGCGAGGTTGACCCCGATTTCCTCGCCCGCGCGGGCCATCATCGGGACCACACCGCTGGTGGACAGCGTGATCCGGCGCTTGGAAAGGGCCAGCCCATCGCCGTCCATCACCAGTTTCAGCGCATCGCGGACATTGTCGAAATTGTAGAGCGGCTCGCCCATGCCCATCATCACGATGTTGGTCAGCAGCCGTCCGTCGGACGAATAGCCGCCTTCGTCATCGACCAGATCGTCGCCCAGCGCGGAAAGGTCAGCCTGGCCCGCACGCGGCCATTCGCCCAGCGCATCGCGCGCCAGCATGACCTGGCCGACAATTTCGCCGGGGGTCAGATTGCGTACCAGCCGCATCGTGCCGGTGTGGCAGAACCGGCAGTTGAGCGTGCAGCCGACCTGGCTGGAAACGCACAGGGTGCCGCGATCGGCATCGGGGATGAAGACCATCTCGAACTCATGCCCGTCGGCGGTCTTGAGCAGCCACTTGCGCGTGCCGTCGCTCGAATGCTGGCTGAGTACGATCTCGGGCCGGCCGATCACGAACCGCTGCGCCAGCCACGGCCGCATCGTCTTGGCGATATCGGTCATCGCTTCAAACTCCATCACCCCGCGGTGATAGAGCCAGTGGAACACCTGCTTGGCGCGCAGCTTGGCCGCCTTGGCATCAAGCCCGGCCACCTCGAACAGTTCGGTGATGCGCTTTTTGGGCAGGCCGATAAGATCGACGCGGCCATCCTCACGCGGGGTTACCTCGCGCGGGGTGGGGATGGGATCGATGATGCCGGGGATTTGCATGTCAGCGGGGGGGGAAGGCAAGAAGTGTCAGGAATGCCTTCCGGCGCGCAGCACTTGCAGATTCAAATCGCTTAATTGCGCTGGATGCCGATTTCACAGCACTCTTGGCACTTGCAAGGGTGACCCAATGGCTGGGATCATAGTCGGCCGAATTGCGCAGTTCCTTGAGTTCCGGCAAGAGAGAGGCAAACTCCAATATATTTGGGCCAAAGCCAGCTTTCGGAAAGTAGGTCCCGAATTTTTCCAGACCTCGTTGACTGCTTATTCCTTTGCAAAGTGAAGCGAGTTTGTTGTGGTCCACACTTCGGTAGGCCAGAGCATATCTGCTGTCGGTTCGATACCTCGCACCGACGAACTCATCAGCGAAAGACGACAGAACAAAGTGGAAAACCGCATAGTAGGCTGCGGAAATCGCCCTGCGTCTATCCACCTGACGAACCAAGTGCGTTTTGCCATTGGGTTGGAGCAAATGATCGGCTTGTTGCAGGAGGTGCGAGTGATTCAGGACTGCCATGCTTATGAGGCCTGATCTTCCTCGGTAGGCAGATCATCGGCGGTTGCGTATTCCAGAATGGGCAGACGCTCGTCGCCAATCTGAACTAGCTCGTCCCTTATGGCAGCGAGCAGCTTTAGGGCATCCTCACCTGAAATCGCATCTGCAGATTCAGGCGTCAGGACGAGCTTGATCCTAAGCGCCGGCTCTCCATCGCTGCCAGTAAATTGCGCCGCTTGGACTTCGTCGAGTTGAATAGAAGGCAAACGCTTCGCGAATATGCGCCTTGCCAGCTCCTGCAATTTCAAGGTCTCAAGCATTGAACAGTCCAAACTGGTTGCCCCCGGGAGCAGCCTTGAGTTGATGGTCTGCTCTTTCGAACGCCTCAAGGGGGCAGGCCGGGGGCTGGATTACAGCTTTATAGCGTAATAAGCCAAAAAACTCAACCCAAACCTAGCGCAGCGACGCACACCCCACGGTCGCGGCATCCATCGCGGTTGCCGCGCCCTCCAGCGGCCAGGTGTTGGAAAAGCCCTGGCCATCGGCTCCGCGCGCGGCAACGGTCATCTCTTTGGCCGATCGCATGGCTGCGATCACTGCTGCATCGCCGCGCTTGTCGCTTGCCCAGGCGTCTGCCCCGCCGCCGGTCAGCGCGATCTTCTGCCCGCCGATCGACAGCACGATTGGAGCGTTGGCGGCCAGCTTGCGCGAGAGACGGAAGTGGACCTGCCCGCGCACCTGCGCGCGCGGCCACCAGGCGATGGTGGCATAGGGCTGGAAATCGCGCTGCCGGGTCGATGGTGCGGCCATGGCGATGGCATAGCAGCGCGGGGTGCCGGAATCGCGAAACGCCGCCCACTGGCCGAACATGCCCAAGGCATCGCGCGCCAGCGCCGGGGCGGTGATCAGGGCGAGGGCAGGGATGAAGTAGCGCATGCGCATGGCCCGCGCTTCATTGCAGAAAGCGCAGGCGGGCGGAAGGGGCTAGTCGGGTTCTGCCTCCAAAGCCCGCGACAGCGGCTTGTTCACCGCGAACAGCAGCAGCGCGCCGACGAAGGCAATGCTGGCGTCCATCGCCCAGAAGGCAGCTGGGGTCATGTTGTCGAACCTGGTCCCCACCATCCCGGCCAGGGTATGCGCGAGGAACGGGGAGATGAAGGCCCCGCCGACCATCGTTGCCGCCACCGAGGCTGGGGCAACGCGGCTCACCAGCGAAAGCGTGGTTGGCCAATAGTACATCCAGGCCAGCCCCATCACCAGCCAGCCGCCAATCGCCCAGCCGATTCCGACTGTATTCTCGCCGGTCTGGGTCAGGCTGCCGGCGGCCAGGATCAGCGCGCCCACTCCGGTCAGCGCGGTGCCGATCGCGATCTTGGCGACGCCGCCCGGTTCGCTTCCCTTGCGGGCCTGGCGCAGCCACAGCCCGATCAGCACCGGCGCGGCCAGGATGGCACCCAGCGAATCCAGCGCCCCGAACCAGGTCGCCGGAACCCCGCCCAGATTGACCCATTTCTGGACCCAGACGTAGCCGATCGTCCAGACCATCGGATAAGTGATTTCTGCCGGAATGGTCATTGTGATGATCAGGATCAGCGCCCAGACCTTGCGCCGCTCTGCCGGGGTCAGCGGCTTGGTATCGGGATCCTTGCGCTTGCGCGGCGGGGTTTCGGGCAAGTGCTTTTGCCCGGCCAGATAGATCACCAGAGCTGCCAGCATCATCAGCCCGGCCGCAGTGAAACCGGCGTGCCAGCCATAGATTTCCTTGATCGCGCCGATGGTCAGCGGGCCCGCCACCGCGCCGATGTTGATCCCGGTTGAGAAGATTGCGAAGCCGCGGTCGCGCTGCGACAATTCGCCGGGCGGATAGAGCGTGCCGACCTGGTAAGAGATATTGCCCTTGAGCGCGCCCGAACCCGTGATCAGCAGTGCCAGCGCGATCACGAACAACTGGTCGAAAGCCATCGCCAGATGCCCGGCGCTCATCAGGACAACGCCGATCGTTACCGTGCGTTTGGCGCCCAGCCACCGGTCGGCAATCCAGCCGCCGACGATCGGGGTGAAATAGACCAGCCCCAGATAGAGCCCGGCAATCAGCGAGGCGAGGTCGGTATTGCTGAGCGGCCCGAACACTGCCTCGGCCCCGCTGCGCAAGCCCGCCAGGCCCCAGACATGCTGCGCGAATTCGGGCAGCAGCAGCTGATTGACCATGTACAGCGTAAGCAGCGAGGCCATGCCGTAGAACGAAAACCGTTCCCACAGCTCGGTCCCGGCCAGAAAGAACACGCCCTTCGGCTGGCCTGAAACCATCGCGGTCAGGCGGTTGTTGACGGATTTCATTGGCGGCGGGCTCCCCTTCAAGCTGGCGAGGTTAGCCTATCGGTCCAATGTTACAAGCAGCCTGCACTTTCACCGCATTATCTCGTGGGCAGCGGATCGGCCGGGTTGTGCTTGGCCAGGAACACTTCGATCGAGCTGAGCAGCAGCACCCGGTCGGCCTCGCGGCGGAAGTGGTGGTCGGCCAGCGGCAGCGGCACCAGTTCGACCTGCTTTCCGGCCGCGCGCATCTTGCCGTACATGCTCTCGGACTGGACATAGTCCACGGTGATGTCCTTCTTGCCGTGGATCAGCAGCAGCGGGGCCTTGATCCGCGGGATCGCGTTGATTGGTGAAATCGCGGTGAAATCGGGGCTCATCCGTTTCCAGTCGTCCTTGTACTTGCCGCCCAGCAGCGCATCCCCGAAATCGTTGACCTCGCGCCGCAGGTTGGACACCCCGGCGATCGAGACCGCGCAGCGATAGAGATCGGGTTCTTTGGCGATCCCCCACATCGCCGCATAGCCGCCATAAGAGGCGCCGACGATGCAGGCGCGCTTGGGATCGGCCAGGCCTTCCTTGACTGCCCAGCCCAGCCCGTCGGTGATGTCGTCCTGCATGGCCAGGCCCATCTGCCCTTCGCCCTTGCGCATGAATTCAGTGCCGTATCCGGTCGAGCCGCGGAAATTGGGCTGCAGCACCACATAGCCGCGGCTGGCGATGAACTGGGCCCAGTAATCGTAATCGAGCGTGTCCTGCGCCCAGGGGCCGCCGTGGGGCAGCATCACGATCGGCAGGTTCTTGGCCGCCCGATCCTTGGGCAGGGTCAGCACCGCCTCGATCTCGAGCCCGTCGCGGGCCTTGTAGCGCACCAGCTTGACCGGGTTGAGCGGCTTGGAGCCCAGCTTCTCGTTGAAGATCGCAACCCGCTGCATTTTCGATCCGTTGATATCGAAGAAGTACAGCGCACCGGGCGAATCCGCGCGGTCGATCACGATCAGCATGCGCGAACGGTCGGCGCTCATCGAAACGATGTGCGCGCGCTTGTCCGGCACCGACTGGCCAATGGCTTTCTGTACGCCGTCGAGCGGGGGATCGAACCAGACCACCCCGCTGGTCTTGCCCGAATAGCTGACCCCCAGCAGCGTCGCGCCATCCTCGGATACGCGCACATCATCGACTTCCGATCCCTCGGGCGCGGTAAAGACGGTGCGGACATCCTGCTGGGTGGCCAGATCGACTTCGTAAATCGCGGTCAGACCTTGCTCGTTGTCGCGCATCACCATGGCCCGCGAGCTGCCGGGGACGATCAGGAACGGGCGGGTCAGCACTTCCTGCTTGCGGCTGTCGGCGGCATCGATCGTCTTGAACAGGCCGCCTTCGGGGCCGCGATAGACCAGGCGGAACTTGCGGCTGGCTTCGGTGTAAGCCACGCCGACGCGGACATTGCCGGCCCCGTCGGCATACCAATCCATCACATCGGTCCGCCCTTTGACGACCAGTGTGCGTTTGCCGCTTTCGACATCGACCTTGTAAACCGCGGGCCAGAAATCCTCGCCCAGATAGATCGAATTCTGCACTTCCATCAGGATGTTGGGGCTGCCGTCGCTGGCGGTCCACAGCGCGCTGGAGCCCTGGCCGTTCTGGTCCCACATCAGCCGCGTGACTTTCTTGCTGACCCGGTTGACCGCGAACAGCCGCGATACGGTCCAGCGATCACCCTGCACGGGCAGCAGCGCATAGGCACCGACCAGGATGTTGTCCTTGTTGACCCAGCGGATATAGCTGATCTGGGTGCCGTCGGGGACCTTCAGGTAGACCGGATTGTCGGCATTGTTGAACAGGTTGAGGATCGCGATGACTTGTTCCCCGCCCACGTTGATCAGCCCCGACAGCAAGGTTCCGTCGGGCGAGATCCGCGGCATGGCGATGAATGGCAGGCGGCCATAATCGGCCGCGGTCAATGGGGCGGGTGGGGCTTTGGCTGCTGCCGGTGCCGGTGCGGGCTGCGGGGACTGCGCCACAGCCGGAGCGGCCAGCAGTGTCATCAATACTAGCAGCAGTGAGCGCAAATACTTGGTCGGCATAAGTCGAATCCCCTTCAGGCAAGTCAAGGCTGCATGACTTTTCTGACCCGGTCAACGCGGACAGCGTCCTTGGCAGGGCTTTGGCTTGCAGGTAGAGCATTGAAAAACGGTCGCGACTTGCCTGAGCATTCCTGGAGGGACCCGACCGTGAAACTTCCGTTCGACCAGATTCAATTGCGCTTCCTGACCGCCTTGGCCGAGGCGCTGTTCGACGATTTTGAAGAAATGGCGATCCCGGTCGAGCAGGTTATCGACAACGTCCAGCAGTTCTTTGCCATGGTCGGCGGCACCAAGGCCGAGGAAATCAGCTTTTCGCTGCGGATCGCCGAACTGGCGATGGGGCCGTTTTTCAACCAGCTGTCGGTGGAACACCGCAAGCAGCGGTTCCGCAGCCGGATGCAGAACAGCGGGTTCGATGCTTTCCAGGACATGGCGAAGCTGCGGGCGATCGGCGCGGCAACCTGGTGGGGGGCAAGCTCGGCCTCAAGCCGACGCCCGACATGGATATCGACGCCTTCTATGCCGCTGCGGCGAAGGAAGCCGACGATATCACCCTGTCGAGCTCGCACCCGCAGGGCGGCAATCCGATCCACGAGGACTCGAGCGAAGGCGTGGTTGATCGCCAGTGCCGCCTCCACGATGCGCAAAACGTGCTGGTCACCGACGCCAGCGCCTTCCCCAGCTGCATCCGCGTCAGCGCCCAGCACACTTCGATGGCAATGGCGCACTATGCGACGGGTTTTGGGGATCCGTTTGGGGCGGCGGGAGGCTGTTCAATCCTCCCCCTTTGGGGGAGGTGGGCCGCTCCTTCGGCTTGCGGCTTAGCAGCCGCGCTCAGGATAAACCACGCCAAAGGCGTGGGCGGGTCGGAGGGGGCCTGTCTGAGTTGCCAAATGCCCCCACCGTCAACCCTTCGGGTTGCCACCTCCCCCAGAGGGGGAGGATCTTGGTTGTTCATTCGCCAGGATAGCAAATCGCCAGCACTTCCCATTCCTTTTCGCCGCCCGGCAGCACCACCCGCCGCAGGTCGCCCGGCGCCGCGCCGCGCAGGGCGCGGGCGAGGGGGGCGCTCCAGCCGATCTTGCCCGCCGAGGCATCCTGCTCGTCGTCGCCGACCAGGGTCAGTTCGCGCCGGTCATCGTCTTCGTCGGCGATGGTGACGGTGGCACCGAACCAGACGCGGGTGCGGTCTTCCTGCCGCGCGGGGTCGATCACCCGGCAGTTCTTCATCCGCCGCGCCAGATGCGCCAGCTCGCGGTCGATCTCGCGCATGCGCTTGCGGCCATAGATGTAGTCGCCATTCTCGCTGCGATCGCCATTGCCCGCCGCCCAGCTGACGATCTCGACAATCGCCGGGCGCTCGGTGCCCAGCAGGTGATCATAGCGTGCGCGCAAAGCCGCCATCCCGGTGGGGGTGATCGGCGGGCCTTCTGGCTTCAAGTCCCCCTCCCGCTTGCGGGAGGGGTTAGGGGTGGGTGAGTCCGGAAGCATTGCATGGCTACCCGTATGGCCCACCCCCAGCCCCTCCCGCAAGCGGGAGGGGAGTTATCCCGGATACCGTTTGCCGAAAAACTGGCTCAGCGGGTTGGCGCCCTTGAACCGCGCGCGCTGCGGGTACATCGTTTCGTAAACCACGGCGTTTTCCAGCACCCGCTGCACATAGTTGCGGGTTTCGGAGAGCGGGATCCGCTCAACCCATTCGATCCAGTCCACCGCCCCGGTGCGCGGATCGCCGTTGGCGCGCAGCCACTTGTTCACATTGCCCGGCCCGGCGTTATAGGCCGCGACCGCCAAGGGGTAGCTGCCGCCATAGTATTCCAGCATGCGCCGGAAATAGCCGTCGCCCAGCGCCAGGTTGTAGCCCGCGTCGGTCATCAACGCCTGCCGGTCATAGTCCATGCCCATCTTGCCGGCCTGTTCATTGGCGGTGCCCGGCATCAGCTGCATCAGTCCGCGCGCGCCGGCATGGCTGAGCGCGTTCATCGCGAACTGGCTTTCCTGGCGGCTGATCGCGTGGATCATCGTCCAGTTCGAACCGACCGGAACCGGGATCAGCGGATAGGCGGTGCTGCGATAGATCCCGTGCCCGTCGAGATGCGCGGCCTGGCCCAGGATCACCCCCAGATCGCGGCGGCCCAGCTCGCGCGCCAGATCGGCGACCAGCACGTGATCGGCCTCGCTTTCGGCCTGCTCGGCAATCTCCTTGAAGAACCGCACCGCGGTGGGCCAATCGCTTTCGCGCGCCACTTCGCGCACGGCAAGGGTCAATGGACGGGCGCCAAACGCGGCGCGCTGGTCGGAAGTGGGCACGGCGGTCGGCGATCCGTTGAAGGCCGGGATCGGCTGGCCCAGCCGTTCCAGCGCAAGCATGCCGTAGTACTGATCAGGGTATTGCGCGGCTTGCCGGAAATAGCCTTCCGCCCCGCTGCGATCTCCGGCCTGAGCCGAAGCACGCCCGGCCCAATAGAACCCTTTGGAGCGGGTCTGCGGAGTGCGCGCGGCGGCACCATAGCGCCAGAACAGCGGCGCGGCGCGGCGGCCGTCGTTCAGCGCATAGAGCGCCTTCCAGCCACCCAGCCAGGTCAGCGAAGTGTAGTCGTCACGGATCGCAAAGCTTTGCAGCGACACATCGGTGCCCGGCGCGAACATGTCATCGACCGAGGCGGCGATCCGCACCGCGTTCTGGGCATCGGCCTGGCGCGCCACGGCCAGCAGCTCGCCCACCCATTTGCGCGGCTCGCGCGGGGGCGTGGCAAGGCGCGGGCGCGAGCCGAGCAGGTACGCCGCCGATGCCGCCATGCCCGTGGTGCGCAGATAGCGGCTGCGGTTATAGACATAGCCCGGATCGGACGCAGCATCGGTTTGCGGCGCGGTTTCACCGGCGAAAGGATCAAGCCCCTGGACCATGCTGAGCCGGGTAGCGAACAAGCCGCGCCGCGCGGGCGAGGTATAGCCCAACTGGCGACCGCCCTGGTCGGGCGCATTCTGCCACAGCAATTCGTCCATCCGCTGGTCATGGTCTTCGGCTGAAAGCGATGGTCCGATCCGCGCCAGCAGCGCGGCTTCGGCAGTATCGCTCATCACTCCGCCGCGCCACGCATCGCGCGCGACTTGTGCGGCCTGGGGGCGGCCCAGCGCATAGAGCGCCAGGGCATATTGCGCACGGCCAGGGTTGCTGAGCGGCGGGAACCGGTCGAAGTAAGCCGCGACCTGACGCGGCTCTGCATTCTCGCGCAGCAGCGCCTTTTCGGCGTAACCGCGCAGCTTGTCCTGCTCGGGCAGGCCCGGATAGGCCATCAGGAAGGTCGAATAGTCAAGGAAGGTGAAGTCGTCGCTGTGCGACAACAGCTTCCAGCGCTCCACCGCCTGGACCATGTTACCTGGCGGCAAAGCTTTCAGCTGGACGCGGGCCTGGTCCCACTGGCGGCCATCCTCGCCCATCAGCTGATCGTCCTGGGCAAGTGCGAACGAGGGAGAGAAAGCCAGCATTGCCAGCGCGGTAGCAATTGTCTTGCGTTGCATGCTGGACATTCTGGCGTAACGCTCTTTATGGCGGGATGAACAGGTGCCCTATGGGGCAAGCGCAGGGATAATGGCAATGTTCTCCGGCTCGATACCCGCTCTGGTGACTCCTTTTCGCGACGGAGCGATTGATGAGCACGCGTTCCGCCGCCTGGTCGAATGGCAGATCGCCGAAGGATCGAGCGCGCTGGTCCCCTGCGGCACCACCGGCGAAGCCCCGACCATCACCAGCGAAGAACAGCACCGGCTGTTTGAGGTCTGCGTTGATGCTGCCGCCGGCAAGGTTCCGGTAATCGCCGGCTGCGGATCGAACGATACCCAGACCGCCAAGTGGCATATGCAGATCGCGAAAGACTTGGGCTGCCAGGCCGCGCTGATGGTCGCGCCCTATTACAACCGGCCGAGCCAGGCCGGATTGCTCGCCCATTTCAGCTACCTGGCCGAACAGGTCGATCTGCCGATCATCCTCTACAATGTCCCAGGTCGCACGGTGACCGACATCAGCTGCGAAACCGTGATCGAGCTGGCCCGCCGGTTCCCCGACCGGATCATCGGGATCAAGGACGCCAGCGGCGACATGACCCGGCTGACCGCGCACCGCCTGGCGCTGGGCGCGGGGTTCCACCAGATCTGCGGCAACGACGATATGGCGCTGCACTACAACGCCGGGGGCGGTACCGGCTGCATCTCGGTCACCGCCAATGTCGCGCCGAAGCTGTGCGCCGAGTTTCAGGCCGCCAGCCTGTCGGGCGACAAGGCCCGCGCCCACGAACTCAACGAACAGCTGTTCCCGCTCCACCAGGC
>PNJT01000036.1 GCA_013822005.1 Novosphingobium sp.
GCCCCGTGCTGCTAGCCAGATTCGTTCCCAGCTTGCGCCATCTTTGGAGCCAATCATTCAACAGGGACGCGGTCAATTTCTCGATCCACGTTCTATGCACAGGTCGGGTCTAAGCGAATGCGCCATTTACTTATCGTGGCAGCCACTCGCAGAGTGATCAACAGGATGAGATATCTACAAATGCGCTGTGAACGACGCTCATCGGCAGCCTGCCCACCGTTAGGACTTTCGTCGCGACGAGCGGGTAGGAGGCATATTCACCTGAGGCCGCAGTTCGTCGCATGAATCGCCCACCTTAGCGCGCTTACAACGCGCTTACAGAATTGAGCTAAACTTGATGTGTAATCAATCTGGGATGTCATTGACATCCCATAATCGCATGAAAATCAATAGGAAAACTGGAGCGGGCGAAGGGATTCGAACCCTCGACCCCAACCTTGGCAAGGTTGTGCTCTACCCCTGAGCTACGCCCGCTCTGAACGTCCTGAGCCCGTGCCGCAAGGCGCGGCGGGCCGGGGAGAGGCGCGCGATTAGCAGCGGCCTTGGCGCTTGCCAAGGGGAAAAGTGGGTTAATTGCCATTGCGTGCTTTATCCCTTGGCAAATGGCTGCGAAGGGCCAAATTGCCGCAAAGGCAATTCTTTCGATTGGAGCATCCCTGTGGCAAGTGCTGGCCTCAACCTCGACGAGCAAAAGGCGGTCGACCGGTTCCGCAAGAGCGTGGTCGAACCTTCGATGACTTCGCTGGTGATCCTCGATTTCTGGGCCGAATGGTGCGGGCCGTGCAAGGCGCTGACCCCGGTGCTGGAAAAGGTCGCGGCCGAATATGCCGACAAGGGCGTGGTCCTGGCCAAGGTCAACGTCGATGAGGAACAATTCATCGCCGCCCAGTTCCAGGTCCGCTCGATCCCCACGGTCTATGCCTTGTTCCAGGGCCAGCCGGTGGCCGACCTGACCCAGGCCCGGACCGAATCGCAGCTCAGGCAAGTGCTCGACCAGTTGCTGGCCAAATTGCCGATCAGCCCCGGCGGCGCGGCGGCGCAGGACATTGCCCCCTTGCTGGCAATGGGCGAGGACGCGCTTGCCGCAGGCGAGGCCGAGCGCGCGACCTCGATCTTCTCGCAAATCGTTGAGATCGATCCGGCCAGCGGCGCGGCCTATGGCGGGCTGATCCGCGCCATGGCTGCCGCCGGCGCGCTGGAAGAGGCCGAGGCGGTGGCGGGCGCGGTGCCGGTCGAACTGGCTGGCGATGGCGAAGTGGCGCGCGCGCGGGCCGCGCTTGAGCTGGCGAAAAACCGGCCCGACGATTCCGAACTCGCCGCGCTCCAGGCCGCAGCCCAGGCTCCCGGGAACATGGAGGCGCGGCTGGCCTATGCCGAAGCCGCCTTTGCCGCCGGGCAGCGCGATGTGGCCGCCGACGTGCTGCTGAGCATGATCGGCGAGGACCGCGAATGGCAGGACGGTGCGGCCAAGGCCCGGCTGCTGGTGATTTTCGAAGCGGTGGGGCTGGAAGACCCCTGGGTCTCGGCCCAGCGCCGCCGCCTTTCGCTGCTGCTGTTCGGCTGAGCGGGGCACGGGTGCGCATCTCGATCTTCCCGCTGTCGGGCGCGGTGCTCTATCCCGGGCTGCAATTGCCGCTGCACATCTTTGAGCCGCGCTACCGCGCGCTGGTCAAGGATGCGCTGGCCCGCGATTCGCGGATCGGGTTGATCCAGCCCCGGATCTCCTTGAAAAATGCGGGCGCAGATGAAGGCGCGCCGCTCTACAGCGTCGGCTGTCTGGGCAAGATCGGTGAGGTCGAGGCGCTCGACGACGGCCGCTTCAACCTGCTGCTGCAAGGTGAGGCCCGGTTCCGCATCGTGCGCGAGTTGGAAGTGACCACCCCGTTCCGCCAGGTTGAAGCCGAACTGCTGGGCGAAGAGGAATTTCCCGCGCTCTCCCCGATCGAGCGCGCCGGGTTCGAACGCGAGGCCCGGCGTTTTGCCGATGCCCAGGGCTATGCGGTCGATTGGGAGGCAGTGACCCGGCTCGACGATCTCTCGCTGATCGACGGCGTCAGCCAGATCGCCCCCTTCGACGCCGCCGCCAAGCAGGCGCTGCTCGAGGCCGAGGGGCTGAACGCGCGGTGCGAGCTGCTGATCCAGCTGATGCAGTTCTTCGGACGGCGCGACAGCGACGAGGGGCGGGTTACGCTGCAGTAGCCTTTAACGATCCTTTGAGGCTTGCAGGGTCAGCCACAGGCCAAAGACCAGTTCGATCACAGCGACCCCCAGGATCACCGCCATAGTCTGCCCCGGCATCCAGAAGATCCCCGCGCAGCCGATCAGCGTGATCAGCGCGCCCAGCAACCAATAGGTGCGATCGCCATAAGCGGTCTTGAAGGCGAAGTAGTGCGTGCCCACCGCGATCGCGGCGACCGGGAAAACCACTTCGGGACGCACCGGCAGCAGCAGCCAGGCGGCCAGCAGGCAGCCGATCATCGCGATCGTGCTTTCCAACGCGATCAGCCCCAGCGGATTGCCCTTGATCGAGACAGTCCGCCGGAAGACGAACTTCTCAATCAGGCCGGAAACCGGAAAGATTAGGAAGCCGCCAAAGAACAGAACCGCAAAGGCGGTGGCATGCCCCGCGCGGGCAAATGTGAAAGCGGCAGCAAACCACACCAGCGACGAGACAATCGCTCCCGGCCCGCCGCGGACAAAGTTGCGGCGGATCTCAGCCTGAGCATGGTCCGTATTCACAATCGCGTCCCTTTCAGTGTCAGGCCAGAACCGCCTTGATCCCGTCGATCACGTACTGCGCGGCAAGCGCCGCCAGCAGCACACCCAAGAGCCGGGTGATCACCGCTTCGACGCGCGCACCCAGCAGCTTCATCAGCGGCCCGGCGGCGGCGAGCGAGAGGAAAGTCAGCACCATCACCGCGCCCAGCGCAGCCAGCACCACCAGCGTCTGCTCGGTCCCCTGGGCGCGCGCGGTCAGCAGCATGATCGTGGCGATCGAGCCAGGGCCGGCGATCATCGGCATGGCCATCGGGAAGACCGAGACGTCCTCCACCTCGGGCGTTCCGGCCTGTTCGGCGCGGACCTTTTCGGCGCGCTCCTCGCGGCGCTGGGTGCGCTTTTCGAAGACCATGTCGAGCGCGATCACGAACAGCATGATCCCGCCCGCAATCCGGAACGAGTTGAGCTCGATATGGAGCGCGCCCAGCAGGTCCTCGCCGAACAGCGCGAACACCACCAGAATGATCGTGGCGATGAAACAGGCGCGCAGCGCCATGCCGACCATCAGCCGATTGCTCGCGCCTTTGACCAGCCCGGCATAGATCGGCGCACAGCCGGGCGGATCGATCACCACGAACAGGGTGATGAAGGCGGAAAGGAACAGGTCGAGCATTACTTCGCGGGGGCTTCGACCTGGAGGTCCTGCACCGTGGCCTGCTGGCCGCCGGTGGTCATGGTCACCACAAAGCGGCGCGCGCCCTCTGGGGTGACCGTCACATCCCAGCCGAGCGTGCCATCAAGCGAACGGCCCATCAGGTGCGCGGGATCGAGTGCGGGCAGTTTGCCTTTGAAGTCCTTGGGCTTTTGCGCGCGCCGGGCGTGATAGCCAGCCGGGCAATCGGCAACCTTGGAAACGATCATGTCGGGCGCATCCATCGCCATCGGCAGCTCCTCGCCCTGATCGAGCACCCATTTGTAGCTGCCGTTCTTCTGGCGCTGCCAGACGGTGGTGAACCAGCCGTTCTTGGCCCCGTCCTGCCAGGCCCCGCGGGTCACCGCGAGCGTGCCGTCGCAGCTCGACCAGACCTGGTGCGGCTGCCATTTGACCGCCTGCGCGGGGTTGGCCTTGCCCTTGAGGTATTCCTGCACATAGGCCGGCTGCGGCACGAACATCACCGCATCCTTGGTCGCGGTGGCCATGAATGCAGTCCACTGGCCCTTTTCCCGGGCAAGCTTGGCAAAGGCCAGTTCGGCCGCGATCACCGCCCCGGGATTGGCATAGCCATGCCCGTCGCGCGGATCGTTGCGTTCGCGCGAAAGCGCGGGCGAAGCCAGCAGCGCAAGCGCAGCCACGGCGAGAATCGGGTTCCTCATGCGCCCAAACTAGCGCGGTGCGGACAATTGCGCCAGCCGCGTCAGAGCGCCCCGTCGGCCAGGGCCACTCCGGCATTGCGGTGCGCGGCGACCAGCGCGTTGCGCAGCAGCACGGCGATGGTCATCGGTCCGACCCCGCCGGGGACCGGGGTGATCGCCCCGGCGACCGCGGCGGCTTCGGCATAGTCGACATCGCCCACCAGTCGGCCCTTGCTCTCACCCTCGGCGGGCGGCAGGCGGTTGATGCCCACATCGATCACGGTCGCACCCGGCTTGATCCAGCTGCCTTTGACCATTTCCGGGCGGCCCACGGCGGCGACCACGATATCGGCGCGCGCCACCACTTCAGCCAGGTCCTTGGTCCGGCTGTGGGCAATCGTCACGGTGCAGCTCTCGGCCAGCAGCAGCTGCGCCATCGGCTTGCCGACGATGTTCGAGCGCCCGATCACCACGGCATCGAGGCCCGAGAGCGAGCCCAGCCGGTCTTTCAGCAGCATCACACAGCCGAGCGGCGTGCAGGGCACAAAGCCCGGCTGGCCGACCGCGAGGCGTCCGGCGTTGGTGACGTGGAAGCCATCGACATCTTTGTCGGGATTGATCGCCGCGATCACCGTCTGCTCGTCGAGGTGGCCGGGCAGCGGCAGCTGGACCAGGATCCCGTCAACCGCCTCATCGGCGTTGAGCGCTTCGATCCGGGCCAGCAGCGTGGCTTCGTCACAGTCGATCGGCAGCTTGTATTCGAAGCTGTTCATCCCGCATTCGAGCGTCGCCTTGCCCTTGCTTTTGACATAGACTTGGCTCGCCGGATCTTCGCCCACCAAGACCACGGCAAGGCCGGCCTTGCGGCCCGCACTTTGTTCGAACGTGGCGGCATAGTCGGCGATCCGTGCGCGCAGGGTGGCGGCGAACTGCTTGCCGTCGATTACCGCTGCGCTCATGACAGACTCGCCTGATAGAGGCTGCTTTGGACGAGACGCAGGAGCCAGTTGATGATCGCCAAACCGAACAGCAGGACCATGTAGGAAAAGTCCATCCCGTTCATCGGTGGCAGCCGCCGCCGGATCGGTTCGAGCAGCGGATCGAGGATGGTTGAAAGAAAGTTCCACAGGGTGCTGACCACCTTGTTGTGGATGCTGACCACGTTGAAGGCCAGCAGCAGGTACAACACGAACTGTCCGACTACCACGAACCAGACCGCGCTCAGCAGCAGGCCGAAAGTTTGCACGACAATCTCAAGCAGCATCACGACCTCTTCTCCCTCTATTCTCGTCGGGCCGATCTGGCCCTGCTTTGCCCTAATTCAAGCCTTGATCAGCGTTCCTGCGCCGCGCGAAGTAAAGACTTCGAGCAGCATGGCATGCGGAACCCGCCCGTCGAGCACCACCGCCGCCTCGCATCCGGCCTCGACCGCGTGGACGCAGGTTTCCAGCTTGGGGATCATGCCCCCCGAAATCGTGCCGTCGGCCTGCAGCCGGGCAATATCGGCCGGGGTCAGGTCGGTCATCAGTGTGCCGGCCTTGTCGAGCACGCCCGGAACATCGGTCAGCAGGAACAGCCGCGCCGCGCCCAGCGCAGCAGCAATCGCACCCGCCATGGTATCGGCGTTGATATTGTAGGTCTCGCCGTCCTTGCCCGGCGCGATCGGGGCGATCACCGGGATCATCCCGGCCGCCGATGCGGTTTCGATCAGGGTCGTATCGACCGAGGTCGGCTCGCCCACGAAACCCAGGTCGATCGCCTGTTCGATCTGGCTGTCCGGGTCCTTGGCGGTGCGCTGGACCTTGCTGGCCATGACCAGCCCGCCGTCCTTGCCAGAAATCCCCAGCGCCTTGCCGCCCGCGCCCGCGATCCAGCCGACCAGTTCCTTGTTGATCGCGCCCGACAGGACCATTTCGGCGACTTCGGCAGTGGCCTTGTCGGTCACCCGCAAGCCGTCGACGAACTTGCTCTCGACGCCCAGTTTCTTGAGCATCGCACCGATCTGCGGGCCCCCGCCGTGGACCACCACCGGGTTGATCCCGACGGCTTTGAGCAGCACCACATCTTCGGCGAACTGCCGCGCGGCTTCGGGATCGCCCATCGCGTGGCCGCCGTATTTCACCACGAAGGTCTTGCCGGCATAGCGCTGCAGATACGGCAGCGCCTCGACCAGCGTTTCGGCCTTGGCAAGCATGGCTTGCATCTGCGCGGGATCGAGCGAATTGGGCATGGTGCGCGCGCTTTAGCCGCTTGGCCGCAGAATTGAAGCGTTTTTAGGCCTTCTGCCCATCAAGCCAGCGCCCCAGCCGCACGAACAACCAGATCCCCGGCGGGACCATAATGGTCGAAAGCACCAGCTTGGAAATAATCTGGCCTTCCATAATCTGATCGATCGGCATCAGTTTGCCGCTGGCCTGATCGACCACGCCATAGAATGAGATCGAGATAAACAGCACGGTATCGACGATCTGCGAGAGCAGACTGGCGACCCAGGCCCGCAGCATCAGCGCCTTGCCCTGCCCGCCGGCCAGCCGCGAAAACAGGTAGACGTTGAGCGTCTGCGAAGTGCCGTAAGAGATCAGCCCGGCAAATTGCATTCGCACGCCCTGGCCCAGCAACCGCTCGAACGCAGCCTGGTCGCTCCAGAAGGGCGCGGGCGGAACCAGCTTGATCACCACGGTCAGCATGATCATCGAGACGATCAGCGGGACAAAGCCAAAGCGCACCAGCTTGTTGGCCATGCCCTGCCCGAACAGTTCGGCCACTGCGCTGGAGATGATGACCAGGAACAGGAAGGCAAAGATCCCGCTTTCCACCGCCAGGTCGCCCAGCAAGGGCCAATGCCCCAGCGAGGCAATCTTGGTGCCCATCACCCCGGCGAGCACGCAGAGCCCCCCGTAGAGCAGCGAGAAGACAAACAGCGAGCGGGCGATCACAAGGTTCTGGTTCTGCATTGCAAGGGCTTAACGCGGGTTTTGCGCAAGGGGAAGTGGGCCACAAAATCCTCCCTAGAATGGGGAGGGGAACCACGAAGTGGTGGAGGGGCACGTGCAGGTGATCACTACTCCGCAGCGTCAGGACCATTTGCATGTGCCCCTCCACCATCCTGCGGCCCTCGCGTGTCACGCGCCACGCTCGGCTCCCCCTCCCCGTGCCGGGGAGGAATTGACCCTGCGAACAAAGTGGTTACCACCCGGCGAAAGCTAATTCGGGGAGCCTCAACACCATGTCACAGCTGATGAGCCTTTTGGGCATTACCCTGATTCTGGCGCTGGCGGTGCTGTTATCGTCTGACCGGGGGGCGATCCGCCTGCGCGTGGTTGGGGCGGCGTTCGCGTTGCAAGCGGGGCTGGCCGCGCTGGTGCTTTATGTGCCGTGGGGCAAGGATGTGCTGCAGGCGATCTCGGGCGGGGTTTCGGCGCTCTTGGGCTATGCCGGCAAGGGCACCGAATTCCTGTTCGGCGCGCTGGCTTCGGACAAGCTGGGGCAGAATTTCGCGATCCAGGCGCTGCCGGTGATCATCTTCTTCGCGGCGCTGATCTCGATCCTCTATTACCTGGGCGTGATGCAACTGGTGGTCAAATGGATCGGCGGCGGGCTGGAGAAGATCACCGGTGTGTCCAAGGTCGAAAGCCTGTCGGCGGCGGCCAACATCTTCGTCGGCCAGTCGGAAAGCCCGCTGGTGATCCGGCCCTATCTGGCCGCGCTGACCCCCAGCCAGCTGTTCTGCCTGATGACCGTCGGCATGGCCGGGGTCGCGGGCACGATCCTGGCGGCCTATGCCTCAATGGGAATCCCGATCGAATACCTGGTCGCCGCTGCCTTCATGTCGGCACCGGGCGGAATCCTGATGGCCAAGATCATCATGCCCGATCCCAAAGGCGTGGCACTGGTCGAGCCTGACGAGATCAAGATCCCCGACGAGGAAGAGCGCCCCGCCAACGTCATCATGGCCGCCGCGCAAGGCGCGCAGACCGGGGTCAAGCTGGCGGTGATGGTTGGCGCGATGGTACTGGCCTTCGTCGCCTTGGTGGCGCTTGCCAACGGGATCTTCGGGTCGATCGGCGGCCTGTTCGGCTATCCCGACCTCTCGTTCCAGCAAGTGCTGGGCTATGTCTTCGCGCCGGTCTTCCTGCTGCTGGGTGCACCGGACTGGGCCGAAGCGATGCAGGCCGGCGGGCTTTTCGGGACCAAATTGGTGCTCAACGAATTCGTCGCCTTCATCGATCTGGGCGCGACCACAACGCTTTCGGCCAAGACTGTCGGGATCGTCACTTTTGCGCTGTGCGGCTTCGCCAACTTCAGCTCGATCGCAATCCAGATGGCGGTAACCGGCAGCCTTGCTCCCAACCAGCGCCCGGTGATCGCCCGGCTGGGGATGAAGGCGCTGGCCGCAGGCAGCCTTTCCAACCTGATGAGCGCGGCCTTGGCGGGACTGTTCCTGAGCCTGTAAGGCGCAGGAAAGCTGGAGTTATTGCTCCAAAACTGAGCAAAACCACGTAGTTGCACGGATAGGTTTGGCAGGGCCCACGCGGGCATTCGGCCCGCTATGCCGATCCCGCTTGCCACGCTCGCCGCCGCCGCTTTCGCGCTTTGCGCGGAGGCCCCCCGCACCACTTGCGTCGTCGATGGCGATACTTTCTGGCTCAACGGTGAGAAAGTGCGGATCGCCGATATCAACGCGCCGGAAACCCATTCAGCCGCCTGCCCGGCCGAACGGACCCTGGGCGAGCGGGCGACCCGGCGGCTGGTCGCCTTGCTCAACGCCGGGCCTTTCACGCTGGAGATCGAAGGGCGCGAGACTGATCGCTATGGCCGCGCGCTCAGGGTGGTGAAGCGCGGCAATCACTCGCTGGGCGAGCAGCTGGTCAGCGAAGGTCTGGCCGAGCCTTGGAGAGGCAAACGCAGCGATTGGTGTACCGCGCTTGCCGGAGGCGCGCTGCCCCGCTAGCCCGGTGCCATGCCCTGGCCCCGCCGCCGCAAAGACTATGGTCGTGTCCTGCCCAGCCACCAGTGGCAGGGCATTTCGCGCACCCGCCGGGCATGGAATGCGCTGAAGTGGTGGTTGGGGGCCGCGCTGATCGGCGGGCTGTGCTGGTACTATTTCGCCGATGTCGGACGGATCGGCCCGGCGGCCATGCCCCCCGGCCCCAGCGAGCGGATCGACGCGCAGTTCACCCGCTGCGGCGCAGGCCGGGCGGAGAACTGCGTGGTTGATGGCGATACGATCAAGCTGGGTGCGCGCACCGTGCGCGTGATCGGGATCGACGCGCCCGAGATCCATCCGGCACGCTGCGCAGAGGAACAGGCCAAGGGCGACAAGGCGGTCGAGTACCTGCTCGGTCTGGTCAACGCCGGGCCGTTCACGCTGGCCGGGCCCTACCCGCCGGTCCACGACCAGTTTGGCCGCGAGCTGCGCCACTTGCTGCGCGCCCGCGCCGATGGATCGGTGCAATCGATGGCCGACGAAATGGTCGCCGCGGGCATGGCCCGTCCCTACTTGAACGGATCGCGCAATCCATGGTGTTATGCGCAGTAACCGATGAGGAGAGTGCGATGTTGCTGATCGAGGGCTGGATCAAGCTGGGAGCCGGCGAGTTCGCCAAGGTCCGCGATGCCGGGATCGCGATGGTCAAGGCGACCACCGAAGAGGCAGGCTGCCTGCACTACGCCTTTGCCCAGGACATCGCCGACCCCGACCTGATCCGCATTTCCGAACGCTGGGAAAGCCAGGAAGCCCTCGCCGCCCACTCGGCCAGCGCGCATATGGCGGAGTTCAACAAGGCGATGGCTGGCGTCGTGCGCGAAGGGGCCGACCTGTGGCTTTACAGCGCCGAAGCCGTGCGCAAGCTGATCTGATGATCCGCAAACTCCTGGTGCCGCTGGCAGCAGCGTTGTTCACCTTGACCCTGCCCGGCGCGGTCGCTGCGCAGGCTCCGGCGGCTTCAGTTTCTGAGGTGGCGGAGCTTGCGACCCGCTTTGACCCGCCGCTGGACAAGCCGCTGCGGTACAAGCTGACGCAGGAAAATGTCCGCGATGGCAAAACCGAAAGCTCGGTGCTGGAGCAGGAAGTGACCTATACGCGCGGCAGCGAGGGCGTGGTGATGACACTGCGCCCGCTGCGCCTGACTACCGGCGGCACTGCAATCGACTTGACCGACCCCAAGGCCCCATTGCCGCCGGTGCTCAAGCTACTGACGGCGCCTGTCGCATTCGACCTTGATGGCGATGGCTCGATTGTTCGGGTACGCGGCTGGGAAGACTACAAGCGGAATCTCATTGCCTCGATCCCGGCGATGGTCGCCATTAGCGAACCCGATCTGGCCAAGCGGCCGCAAACCGAACGGATCATCCGCAACTTCTTTGGCAAATATGCTGAGACCAGCGCCGAAGATGCCCCACACCTGGTAGCCAAAGGTTGGCCCGAAGTGCTCGACGTGATGGGCATTTCGGCCCCTGCGGGAGAATGGATGGAAACGGAAACGGAAGAGACCATAGCACTGTTTCCCGAACCGATCGGCTACACGATCACCCTGAAAATGGACCAGCTGCCGGGCGGTGCCTTGCGGATCGAGATGACTTCGGTTCCCGATCCCGCCGAGCTCAAGGCGGCAATCGTCGGTATGGCTGAATCGATGCGTAAGTCGGCACCGCCTGATTTGCCCATGCGCGCGCTCGATCCGGAAGAACAATTGGCATCGATGGATCTGACCATGACCATGGTTGTCGATCTGGACGCAAGAACCGGCCTGGTCCGCCGCGCGGTGACAGAAAGGAACATCAAGACGGGCGATAAGAAGGCGCTCGACCGAATCACCATCGAGGCGATGTAGCGGTCAGATTCCCGCGTACCACTGGTACCCGCGATAGTCCTCCCAGTGCCCGCCTTTGCCGCCGTAAAGTGCGGCGAGGCTTTGCGTAACTTCGATCCGCATCACGAATTTGGCGTGCTTGTAGCCCAATTGACGCTCGACCCTTAGGCGCACTGGAGCGCCGTGGCCTTCGCTGAGCGGTGCATCATTCATCCGCCAGGCGAGGATCGTCTGGGCGTGGAAAGCGTCGATCAGGTCGATCGATTCGTAATAGGGCTTGCCGTCCAGCACGTCGGCGCAGTGGAACACCACGTAGCGCGCGTTCGGCAGCAGTCCGGCGGTGCCGAGCACCGCACCCAGCTGCGGTCCCTGCCATTTGCCGATCGCGCTCCACCCTTCGACGCAGTCATGCCGGGTGATCTGGGTGCGCTGGGGCATGGCTTTGAGTGCATCGAGCGAGAGCGCCAGCGGGCGGTGGACCAGCCCGCCGACTTGCAGGGTCCAACCCGCGAAGCCCGAGCCGAGCAGGCGGCGGTAGGCGCTGTCCTCGACCCGGCTCGAGCCGTTGACTCGGAAGCTGGGTGACATCTCCGCCTCGCTGAATTCCCGCGCCAAGGCGTCGCCCATCAGCAGCCGCTGGCTGCGCATGGTCAGCCCTTCGGCGCTGGCCAGGCTATCGCGGACCGCCGGGCTGTCGTTGAGCCGGTCGCAGCCCGAGAGCAGCAGGCCGCCCGCCGCGCCTGCGCCCATGCCGATCAACTTTCGGCGTGAAACGATCATGGCGCGTCCTTCCGGTCTGGCGGCAAGCGGTAGCGTCCGGTCAGCATCGAGCGCACTTCGTTCACTGGCCCCGCCAGCAGCACCATCGCCAAATGGACCACAAAGAACAGCACCAGTCCGCCCGCACACAGGAAATGCAGCGAGCGCGCTGACTGGCGCCCGCCGCACAGGTCCACCAGCCAGGGCCAGGCGGCATCGATCGCCGGTGACATGGCCAGCCCGGTCAGCACGGTGCCCGGCAGCAGCACGATCAGCACTGTGCCGTAAGCCAGCTTTTGCAGCACATTGTAGCTCAGCGCCGCCGCCCCGGTGGGAAAGCGCAGGCGGGCGTGCTCCCTGATGTCATGCCACAAGTGCGCCGGAGCCAGTTCGCCCAGCCTTGGGGCAAGATTGCGCCGCAAATGCCCGCTCACCAGTGCCCAGCCGAGATAGCCGAGCAAGCCCAGCACCAACAGCCAGGCAAAGGCCAGGTGCCACAGCCGCGCATCGGCCAGGCTGTAAGTTGACGGCAGGGTGATCCAGCCGGGGAAGGGAATGCCGCCATTGACCTTCTCGAGGTCCAGCCAGGCCGGATCGGAATTGGCACCATAGTGGCCCCAGTAGAGCCGGGGGTGGGCGTTGAAGATCATCAGCCCGCTCATCAGCATCACGGCCAGCGTGATCGCGTTGAGCCAGTGCCACAGCCGGGTCGGCCAGCGATGGCGATGAACGCTGTCACCGCCCTTGGGGGCAGGTGTTTCATCCTGATGTGGTGCCGGTGGTTGGCTCATATGTTGGTGAAGCTAGGCCCATTCCGGTAACAATAAAACCCGTTCGTCCCGAGCGAAGTCGAGGGACCGCGGCCTTACCAAACCCCCGTTCGTGTCGAGCGAAGTCGAGACACTGGCACGCGGCATCTCGACTTCGCTCGATGCGAACGGGGTGGGGGACGGACTTCGCATCCCTCGACTTCGGCCCTTGGGCCGAAGTTTATCCCGAGCGCGGCTGCAAAGCCGCGAGCCGAAGGGCTCGGGACGAACGGTGAAGTAGAGGGCAGACCAACTTGCGCGGTGCACGCCCCTCCCCTACCCGAAGCGTCAGGGGAGAAACCGCGTGCCGTCCGGCGAGAAAAGCCACCACCACCTGATGCCGTTCCTGGCGGTCGCCGCCGGGATCGCCTCGTTCAGCGTGATGGATGCGCTGATGAAGGGGGCGAGCCTGGCGGTGGGGGCCTACAGCGCGATGCTGTGGCGATCGCTGATCGGCGTCGCAATCATGCTGCCGCTGTGGAAGCTGACCGGCGGGGTCTGGCCGCAGCGTGCAGCGATGCGGCTCCACGCGCTGCGCGGTCTGAACGGTGCAATCATGGCCACGATGTTCTTCTATGGCCTCAAGTTCCTGCCGCTGGCGGAAGGCATGGCGATCAGTTTCATCGCCCCTTTGATCGCACTCTATCTGGCCGCTGTTTTGCTGGGCGAGACAATCGAGCGCCGGGCAATCTTCGCCTCGCTGCTGGGTCTGGCCGGAGTCGCGGTGATTACCGGAGCCCGCCTGGGAGGAGAGGGCTACAGCAGCCAGGCCGCCTGGGGGATCGCCGCGATCCTGGGTTCGGCGGTGCTTTATGCCTGGAACCTGATCCTCCAGCGCCAGCAGGCACAGCTCGCCGCGCCGGTCGAAGTGGCCACCTTCCAGGCGCTGTTCGTCACGCTGTTTCTGGGCCTGCTGGCTCCGTGGCTGGCCGTACTGCCATCAATGGAGGCACTGGGCTATGTTGGCGGATCGGCCGTGCTGGCGGCGATATCGCTGATGGTCATTTCCTGGGGCTATGGCCGCGCGGAAACCCAGGTGCTGCTACCGCTCGAATACAGCGCCTTCATCTGGGCCGCCCTGCTGGGCTGGCTGATGTTCGATGAAGCCCTGACCCTGCCAACCGTGGCCGGCGCGGTGCTGATCGTGATCGGCTGCTGGATCGCGACAAGGAAGCAGGCGGTCCATACCGAACAGACCGCGCTCTAGTCTGCGGGGGCTTCGACAGGCTCAGCCTGAGCGGGAATGGGGGGCATCTCTCACCCGCTCAGGCTGAGCCTGTCGAAGCCCCCCGCGTCAAAGCTCCATTTTTGCCCGACTCTACCCTTGACCTGACGCCCAAACCCGCGCATCGGCGGCGCCGACGGAGGGCCTTCCTGCACCGCGAAAGGGGCGCGCGCGGCAGGGACTCCACATCCAGGAGACTTATTCGCATGACTCAGGTCGGACAGGACACACTCGGCACCCGCTCCACGCTCAATGTCGGCGGCAAGGACTACGCTTACTATTCGCTCAAGAAGGCCGCGGCCAAGCTGGGCGATATCAGCCGCCTGCCGTTTTCGATGAAGGTCCTGCTGGAAAACCTGCTGCGCTTTGAGGACGGCGGCTTCACTGTCTCCACCGCCGACGTCCAGGCAATTGTCGACTGGCAGAAGAACCCGGCCGAAAGCTCGAACGAAATCCAGTACCGCCCGGCGCGCGTGCTGCTGCAGGATTTCACCGGCGTGCCCTGCGTGGTTGACCTGGCCGCGATGCGCGATGCGATTGCCAAGCTGGGCGGCGACACTTCGAAGATCAACCCGCTGGTCCCGGTCAACCTGGTGATCGACCACTCGGTGATGGTTGACGAATTCGGCCACCCCAAGGCCTTCGAGGAAAACGTCGGACATGAATACCACCGCAACATGGAACGCTATGACTTCCTCAAGTGGGGTTCCAAGTCGCTCAACAATTTCTACGCGGTCCCCCCGGGCACCGGGATCTGCCACCAGGTGAACCTGGAAAACATCGCCCAGACGGTCTGGACTTCGACCGACCAGAACGGCGCTACCGTCGCCTATCCCGACACCTGCGTCGGCACCGACAGCCACACCACCATGATCAACGGGCTGGGCGTGCTGGGCTGGGGCGTCGGCGGGATCGAGGCCGAGGCGGCGATGCTGGGCCAGCCGGTTTCGATGCTGATCCCCGAAGTGGTCGGCTTCAAGCTGACCGGAGCGCTGAGCGAAGGCGTGACCGCGACCGATCTGGTGCTGACTGCTACCCACCTGCTGCGCAAGCACGGCGTGGTTGGCCGCTTCGTCGAATACTATGGCCCGGGCCTCGCCTCGCTGAGCCTGGCCGACCGCGCGACGCTGGCCAACATGGCGCCTGAATACGGCGCGACTTGCGGCTTCTTCGGGATCGACGACAAGACGCTCGATTACCTGCGCCTGACCGGCCGCGAGGAAAGCCAGATCGCGCTGGTCGAAGCCTATGCCAAGGAACAGGGCTTCTGGATCGATGCCAATGCGGCCGATCCGGTGTTCTCCTCGACGCTCGAGCTCGACATGGGCACCGTTGTCCCCTCGCTCGCCGGGCCCAAGCGCCCGCAGGACCGGGTCTCGCTTCCGCAAGTTGACGATGTCTTCGCGCAAGACATGGCCGAAACCTACAAGCGCGCCAACATCCGCGTGGCCGTCGAGGGCAAGGACTTCGATATCGGCGACGGCGACGTGATGATCGCGGCGATTACCAGCTGCACCAATACGTCGAACCCCGGCGTGCTGGTCGCCGCTGGCCTTGTTGCCAAGAAGGCTGACGAGCTGGGCCTGAAGCCCAAACCGTGGGTCAAGACCTCGCTCGCCCCCGGCAGCCAGGTCGTCACCGACTACCTGATCAAGGCCGGGCTGCAGCAGCACCTCGACAACATCGGCTTCAACCTGGTCGGCTATGGCTGCACAACCTGCATCGGCAACTCAGGCCCCTTGGCCGAGCCGATCAGCAAGGCGATCAACGACAACGGCCTGGTCGCCGCTGCGGTGATCAGCGGCAACCGCAACTTCGAAGGCCGCGTCTCGCCTGATGTCCGCGCCAACTTCCTCGCGAGCCCGCCCTTGGTGGTGGCCTATGCGCTCAAAGGCACGGTGATCGAAGATTTCGTCACCACTCCGATCGGTCAAGGCTCGAACGGGCAGGACGTCTATCTCAAGGACATCTGGCCGACGAACCTCGAAGTCGCCAGCACGATGGCCGCTTGCGTCACCCGCGAGATGTTCCAGGCCCGCTATGCCGACGTCTACAAGGGCGATGCGCACTGGCAGGCGATCAATGTCACCGGCAGCGAAACCTACCAGTGGCGCGCAGGGTCCACCTATGTCGCCAACCCGCCCTATTTCGAGGGCATGTCGATGACCCCGGCCCCGGTGCAGGACATCGTCGATGCGAGGCCCCTACTGGTGCTTGGAGATTCGATCACCACCGACCACATCAGCCCGGCCGGCAACATCAAGGCTGACAGCCCGGCCGGCCAGTGGCTGATGGAGCACCAGGTCGCCAAGGCCGACTTCAACAGCTACGGCGCGCGCCGCGGCCACCACGAAGTGATGATGCGCGGCACTTTTGCCAACATCCGGATCAAGAACGAAATGGCCCCCGGCATCGAAGGCGGGATGAGCAAGTACCAAGGCGAAGTCATGCCGGTTTACGACGCGGCGATGCGCCACAAGGCCGATGGCACGCCGATGGTGGTGGTCGCCGGCAAGGAATACGGCACCGGTTCCAGCCGTGACTGGGCGGCCAAGGGCACCAACCTGCTCGGCGTGCGCGCAGTGATCGTCGAGAGCTTCGAGCGGATCCACCGTTCGAACCTGGTCGGCATGGGCGTGCTGCCCTTGCAGTTCAAGGACGGTGAGAGCCGCACTTCGCTGGGCCTCGATGGTGACTGCACTTACACCATCACGGGCGTCGCCAGCCTCACCCCGCGCCAGGACGTGACCGTCCAGGTGACTCGCGGCGACGGCAGCCAGTTCAGCTTCACCGCGCTATGCCGGATCGATACCGCCAACGAAGTCGAATACTTCATGAACGGCGGGATCCTGCACTATGTGCTGCGCAAGCTGGCGAGCTAAGGCGATGCGCGCGATACGGCTGGCATTGGTGATCGGCTTGGCGCTGGCAACGCCTGCCCTTGCCATTGACACGGCAGATGACAACGTCAGTGCAGCGACAGTTCCGGGCCGGGTCGAATCGATCGCCCCGGCTGAACTTGCGATGCGCAATGCCCGCGGCGAAGTGCTGCTGATCGATGTCCGCAGCGCCGAGGAATTCGCCGCCGGGCATATTGCCGGTGCGGTAAACCTGCCGCTGGAAAGTGTCAGTCGCGAGAGCCTGCCACAGGCCCCGGGGCGCGAAATCGTGCTCTACTGCCGTTCGGGCAAGCGCTCAAACATTGCCGCCACCCGGCTTGTCGAGGCGGGAATGCCGGTGGTGCGGCAGCTGGAAGGCGGGATCCTGAGCTGGGAGGCTGCCGGCCTGCCCACCACCAAGCCCTAGAGCAACTTGGCCAGGCGCTTGCGGCTGAACGCGGTTGCCGCAGCGGCGCCGAACAGCAGCAGCATCGGCGGGGCCGGAACATCGTGGCCGCCATTCGAAGTGCTGGTCGAGGTGTCGCCGCCCGTGCTGGTCGAGCTCGAGGTGGACGTGGACGAACTGGTTGAGCTCGACGAGCTGGTCGAACTCGAAGTGCTGGTCGATGACGAAACATTGCCCGAAGTCGTGGTGCTGCTCACGCCACCGGTCGAAGTCGATACGCCACCGGTTGAAGTCGATACGCCGCCGGTCGAAGTGGAGACCCCGCCCGTCGAAGTCGAAACCCCGCCAGTCGAGGTGGAGACCCCGCCAGTCGAAGTGGTCGAGCTGGAGGTGATCCCGCCGGTGGTGGTGGTGCTGGTCAGGCCGCCGGTCGAGCTCGAAGTCGAGCCACCCGAAGTCGAAGTCGAACCGCCCGAAGTCGAGCTGGTGATCCCGCCGGTGGTGGTCGAAGTAACCACGACGCTGCCGCCGCCGCCGCTCGAGCCGCCGAAGAAGCCGCCGAAGAAGCCGCCGCCAAAGCCCATGCCGCCGCTGCCGCCGACGATCACCGTCTGGCCGCCGCCGCCGCTTTCAGGCATCGGCTGGGGGGGAAGCTGGGGCATCATCGGTACCATCGCCAGTTGCTGCTGCGGCTGGGGGGCGCAGGCATAAGTGCGGGTGACGACGCGGCGAATCTTGCGCGACTTGCTCGGCCCGGTCGTTGCGACGCGGACCGGTGCCTTGCGCTTCACCTTGTGCTTGGTGACCGCAACGCGCTTGGCTTGCTTGACGTAAGTCGTCGTTGCGGCCGGTGCTTCGGCCACATGAACCGCCCCGCCGCCAACCACCGCACCGCCTGCGGCCAGTGCCGCCAGTTTCACAAGTGCCATCCGAGCCGACATAAGAATTGCTTTCTGTTCCTGCGGGAGCCCCATTTGCGGTGCGGCTTTTCCCCACTGCACGTCCCGATAGCGCCAAAGGACATCAGGAAAGTTAAGGCGACAATCGTGTTAACCGTGTTTTGGCTGGCCCATTCCGGGAAAAATGCATTTCCGGTGCAGTCTGCGATCGACCTGTCCCATTCT
>PNJT01000037.1 GCA_013822005.1 Novosphingobium sp.
ATCTCTTCCGCAACGCTGCGACGCAGGCTGCGCGGTCAACCTCCTGGCCATCGCTGGCGCGGCGGGCTTCGACATAGGTGGCTTGCGGCTCACCTCCGCGCGCGGCGGGGTAGAGGTAAACATCGAGTATGCAGGCGCTGCCGCTGAATTGCAGCTTGCGAGCATCGCCTTCCCAGACTTCGAGCCGGGCTGCCCCGAACTGGCGGGCCAGGGCATCGGCATCGGCCCCGATCACCCCCTCAAGCCCCGGCGCGGCCTGGATCCGGGCGACCGGCGGCACGGTCTTGACCGGGGTGCGCACGGCTACTCTGGGCTGCTTGGCGGGGACGGTCGGGGCAGGCCTGGTCCCGCCTGAAGCGCACGCCGCGAGCAGGGGGACAAGCGCAAGGGCGATCAAGGTGTTAGGCTGCATGGCCCAGCCCCTTGCGATGGATCAGGTGCACCGCGCAAGCCGCGCCCAGAAAAGGTGCGGCGAAGTTGGCAAGAGGCACGGTGAGCAGAAAGGCGGTGACCCCGCCCAGCGCCAGTCGTTCCATTCCGGACAGCGGCGGAGGGTCTTGCGGCGATGCGCGGTGGCGCAGCCAGACCATGTCCTGCAGCTCGCGCCCCAGCAGGACCGCATTGACCAGCAGGAACACCAGCGGTGCGCCCACCCCGGTGACCAGCAGCACCAGCGCGACGGCAGGGCCAGCAGGTTGAACAGCAGGCCCGGCCCGCGCCGCCCAGGGCCCGCGCCAGTTCCTCGCGCCAGCCCAGCTTGCGCGCGCGCAGGGCCATTTCGGGATAGTCGCGCGCCTCGATCGCCTGCACCACTTCGTCGGCAAAGAATTGCAGAACCGCCAGCGCGACGATCCGCCACAGCAACCAGGTTCCCAGCAAGGCGGCCAGCGTCGCGGCCAGCGCGGCATGATCGGGATCGGGCAAGGTGCGCGTGAGTAGCGCGGTCAGGCCCCACCAGGCGGCAGCGCCCACGCCCAGGCAAGCGATCAGCGTTGCGCCCAGGCTCTTCAGCCAGATCGGCAGCAAGGCGCGATCGAACAGCCGGGTTGCGGCAAGGGCCAGGGTACGGAGCATCGGGTGGGAATCGCTGCTTGCTGGGCCCCTGTCAACGCCGCTTCCCTGCACGGCCAAAACCGGCTAGGCGCACGGCGCTTTTTGTCCGCCTTCGCAGGAGTTTCCATGTCCAAGCCCAGCACCCAGGTCATCGCCATCGGCAATGCCATCGTCGATGTCATGGCCCCGTGCGAGGACGGCCTGATCGAGCGGCTGGGGCTGGTGCGCGGCGGCATGACGCTGGTCGATACGGCGCGCGCCCACGAGCTTTATGATGCCATGGGTCCCGCACGCGAGATTTCGGGCGGCTCGGCGGCGAACACCCTGGCGGGGCTGGCGGCCCTGGGCAGCAAATGCGCGTTCATCGGCCAGGTCGCCGACGATCAGCTGGGCGAGGTCTTCGCCCATGACATCCGCGCTGGCGGAATTGCTTTCGATACCCCGGCCCGCGCGGGCGATCCGCCGACCGCGCGCTGCCTGATCTTCGTCACTCCCGACGGCCAGCGCACGATGAACACTTACCTGGGCGCCTCGCAGTTCCTGCCGCCGGCCGCGCTCGATGAAGCGGCGATTGCCGATGCCGAAATCCTCTACCTCGAAGGCTATCTGTGGGATCCCGAAGAACCGCGCGCGGCGATGCGCCGGGCGATCGCGGCGGCCCGGAACAATGGCCGCAAGGTAGCTTTCACCCTGTCCGACGCTTTCGTGATAGAGCGCCACGGCGACGATTTCCGCGCGATGATCGCGGCCGGAGAGATCGACATCCTGTTCGCCAACCATGTCGAGCTGGCTTCGCTGACCGGGCATGATGACTTCCACGCCGGGATCGACGTGCTGAAGGACAAGGTCCCGATGCTGGTGGTGACCCGCAGCGAACAGGGCGCGGTCGCGGCCACCGGCGGCCAGTTGTTCGAGGTTCCGGCCGAGCCGGTCGAGCGGGTGGTCGATACCACCGGTGCCGGCGATCTGTTCGCTGCCGGGTTCCTCCACGCCCTGGTCAGCGACCGCCCGGTTGCCGAATGTCTGCGGATCGGGGCGATCTGCGCAGCCGAAGTCATTTCGCACTTTGGCGCGCGGCCCGAAGCCAATCTGCGTGAATTGGTGAGCGCCCGACTCGGCTAGTCCTTGTCGCAATTCGTTAACGACAGTTGCCTAGATTCGATTTCCACAGGTTTATCCACTAACCTCGGTACCTTGGGCGATTCGCGCACGGTCAAAAAGAGGCGCGGAAACAAGGGATCGGGCGCATGAACGTTGTCACGCCGATAGGGGAATTTGCCAGCCGCCGCGACTTGGCTGTGGATGGCGAACATCCGCGCAACGTGATCGCCGATATTGCTTCCCGGCCGCGCGGCCAGGCCCGAATCATCACCGTCGCTAACGAAAAGGGCGGGGTCGGCAAGTCGACCGTGGCTTTCCATCTGGCGGTGGCGCTGGCCGATACCGGCCACAAGGTCCTGGCGATCGATCTTGACCGCCGCCAGCAGACGCTGACCCGCACGCTGACCGCGCGCGGCGGCACCGCCAGGCGGCTGGGGGTGCGGCTGCCGCTGCCGAAGCATCTGGTGCTCCAGCAGCAATCAGGCGCGCAGCTGTGCCAGGAAATCGCCCGGGCCGGGTGGGACTGCGACTTTATCGTGATCGACGCCGCAGGGCACGATTCGCCGATTGCCCGGCGTGCGATCGCGCTGGCTGACCTGCTGGTCTCGCCGGTCAATTCCAGTTTTGCCGATCTGGATCTGCTTGGCCGGTTCCATCCGGTTTCGAACAAGCTGCTCGGACCGGGATGCTTCTCGGCCATGGTCAGCGAACTGCGCAGTGCCCGCGCCGAAGTCGGCCTTCCTGCGCTGGACTGGCTGGTGCTGCAGAACCGCAAGCGCCGCGAAACCAGCAAGAACCAGGACCGGGTCGAAAATGCGCTGCGCCGCCTGGCGCCGCGGCTTGATTTCCGTCTGGGCGCCGGGCTGTTCGAACGCGTCGCCTATCGCGAGCTGTTCCTGCTGGGGCTGACTCACATCGATCTCAAACGGATCCCCGAACTGGCGCGAACCAAGACCATCGCCACCGACGAAGTCTCGGCGCTGCTCGATGATCTGGCGATCGACAGTGAGGCTGAGAACCAGCTGAGCGTCTCGGTGCTGGGGGTCGGACCTGGCTGGGCCCGGTCGGCGGTACCCGCCTAATCTTCCCAGCGCGGGAAGCGTTCCAAGGGACTCTGCCCGTCGAGGAATTTGCGCGGCAATGTCGCTGTCAAAGCCTTGAAATCCCGAATGAAATGCGACTGGTCCGAATAGCCGCAGTCGAGCGCGATCGCGGTCCATGAGGCACCCGGAACCAGTTCCTTGAGGTGCACCGCGTGCGCCACCCGGCAGATCCGCGCATAATGTTTGGGGTTGAGCCCGGTCAGCTGCTGAAAACGGCGCTGGAACTGGCGCAGCGACAGCCCGGTCATCTCGGCCAGTTCCTGGATCGATCCGGTCCCGCGGTGCTGGCGCAGCAGCCGGGCGGCCTGGGCCACGCCGTCTTCTTCGCGCAGGTCCCCCACCAGGCTTCTGAACCAGCGGTCCAGCGGTTCGGCCATGGCGGCGAAATCGTCGATCGCCTGAAGGCCTTCAAGGAAGCCATCGGGCAGGTCGATCGGCACGAAACTGTCAACCAGATCGACCGGGTCGAGCCCGAACAGCATCCCGGCCGCGGCCGGTTGCAAGCGCACGCAGATCGTGCGCAGCGGGCCGTCGATGTCCATATCATAGCGGTGGTGAGTCAAAGGCCCGAACAGCCCGGCACGCGGCACTTCAAGCCGCTCGCCGGTCTCGATGTCGATCATCGCGTGTCCGCCGTCCAGCACGATCTGGATGAAGCAATTGGGCCGGGCCGGAATCACCCGGCGCTGTTTGCCTTCGCGCTCGGAAATTTCGGCGCCGATATAGCCGATCAGCCAGCGGGGCAGGTCAGGATCGCCGCTTTCAACGATCGTGATCTTCATTTCCCCCACGCTCCCGCATCACTTCGCGCCAACCGATATCGCGGCGACAAAAGCCGTCGTCGAACCGAATGGCGGCCACCGCATCATAGGCCGAGGCCTGCGCTGCGGTGACGTTCCTCCCTAGTGCAGTGACGTTTAGCACACGTCCGCCATTTGCCACCAGTTTTCCGTCGTCCAGCACGGTTCCGGCGTGGAACACTTTCGCGCCCCTGGCCTCTGCCGCATCGAGCCCGGCAATCGCCCCGCCCTTGACCGGGCTGTCGGGATAGCCTTTGGCGGCCACGACCACGGTGAGTGCGGTATCCCGGGACAGGCGCGGCACCGGCCGGGTCGCCAGCCGCCCTTCGGCCACCGCCAGCAGCAGCTCGCCCAGATCGTCCTCCAGCCGCAGCATCAGCACCTGGCATTCGGGATCGCCGAAACGGGCATTGTATTCGATCAGCTTGACCCCCTGCGGGGTCAGCATCAATCCGGCATAGAGCACGCCCGAATAAGGCATGCCTTCTTCGGCCATGGCACGCACTGTTGGAACCACGATCCGTTCCAGCGCCTCGCCCTCAAGCAGCGCGGTCAGCACCGGCGCGGGGCTGTAAGCCCCCATCCCGCCGGTGTTGGGCCCCACATCGCCGTCGCCGACCCGCTTGTGGTCTTGCGCCGATCCGAAGGGGACCACGGTGTGCCCGTCGGTCAGGGCAAAGAAGCTCGCCTCTTCGCCCTCCATGAATTCCTCGATCACCACTTCGGCGCCAGCCGCGCCGAACTTGCCCGAGAAGATCTCCGCGATCGCCTCCTCGGCCTCGGTGCGGGTCATGGCGACAGTCACGCCTTTGCCCGCTGCCAGGCCATCGGCCTTGATCACCACCGGAATGGTGAAGCTGTCCAAGTGGAGTAACGCTTGTGTGCTATTGGTGGCACGCTTGAACCCCGCCGTGGGGATATTGTATCGCGCGCAAAGCTCCTTGGTGAAGGCCTTCGAACCTTCCAGCTGGGCGGCGACCTTGCTGGGGCCGAACACCGGCACGCCAACCCCGCGCAAACTATCCGCCAGCCCGTCGACCAGCGGCGCTTCGGGGCCGATCACCACCAAGCCGATCCGCTGCGCCTCGCAGAAGTGCAGCACTGCCGCGTGGTCGGCAACATCCAGTGCAACCAGTTCAGCATGCTCAGCAATCCCCGGATTTCCGGGGCTGGCAAACAATTGCCCGCAGATCCGGGATTGCGCCAGCTTCCATGCCAGCGCATGTTCGCGCCCGCCCGATCCCAGCAGCAGGATATTCATGCCGTCTCCGCCTTACCCAGATGATGAACCCGCCGGGCTGGTAGCGAAGGAAGCCGCCGGGGACAACGCCGCTGCGCTCTCGGTCAGCGAGATTTCCGCCGCGCTCAAGCGGATGGTCGAGGACCGCTTCGGATTCGTGCGGGTTCGGGGTGAGCTTTCGGGAGTCAAACGCGCCGCATCAGGCCATCTCTACCTGGCGCTCAAGGACGAGAATGCACGGCTTGACGCGGTGATGTGGCGCGGCACGGTGCAGCGCCTGAACTTCCAGCCCGAGGACGGGCTGGAAGTGATCGCCACTGGCAAGCTGACCACTTATCCCGGCCGCTCGAACTACCAGCTGGTGGTTGAGCGGATGGAAGTGGCCGGCGAGGGCGCGCTGCTGGCTTTGCTGGCCAAGACCAAGGCCCGGCTTGAAGCCGAGGGCCTGTTCGATCGCACCCGCAAGCGCCCCCTGCCGTTCCTGCCGCGGGTGATCGGGGTGGTCACTTCGCCAACCGGGGCGGTGATCCGCGACATCCTCCACCGCCTGGCCGACCGCTTTCCCAGCCGGGTGCTGGTCTGGCCGGTGCTGGTGCAAGGGCCGGGCGCGGCCGACCAGGTCGCAGCAGCGGTGCGCGGATTTTCGGCCATGCAGGGCGCAGACCGCCCCGATCTGGTGATCGTCGCGCGCGGTGGCGGTTCGATCGAGGACCTGTGGGCCTTCAACGAAGAGGCGGTGGTCCGCGCGATTGCGACAAGCTCCGTGCCGGTGATCTCGGCGGTAGGGCATGAGACCGATACCACCTTGGCCGATTTCGCCGCCGACTTGCGCGCGCCCACCCCTACCGCCGCCGCCGAAATCGCGGTCCCGGTGCGCGAGGAGCTGGTGGGCCAGCTGGCCGAACTGGCGCTGCGCAAGCGCCGCGCGGTGGTCCGGCCGCTGCACCTGGGGCGCGAGCGGCTGGCCGCCCGGGCCGAACGCTTGCCCGCTCCCGCCGCGCTGCTCAGCCCCCATGCGCAAAAGCTCGACGAGCTGGCCGAGCGGCTGCGGCGCGGGCTGGTGGACCGCACCCAGCTTGCCCGGGGAGAACTGCAACGCACCGCCGCACGGCTCTCGCTGCCACTGCTGAAAGCGCGGACCGAACAGGCGCGCGGGCGGCTCGATGGTCTGGTCCGGATCTTCGTCTCACTGGACCCCAAGCGGGTGCTGGCGCGCGGTTATGTCCAGGTGACGGGGGCGGATGGACGCACCCTGGTCTCGCGCGCGAAAGCCGCGACCGAGGCCCGGCTGATACTCCATTTCGGCGATGGCGCGCTGGAGGTGGCCCCCGAAGGCGCGGCCGGCCGTGCTCCGCAAAAGCCGAAACCCGCTTTGCCAACCGATCCCGGTGCGCAGGGTAAATTGCTCTGAAAGCATTGAGCGGCTAAGGCAGAGCAATGCTGATGAATACTGCCGATCGCCCCGCCATGCTGTTTTACCAGGCCAATGGTTTTCGCGTGCTCAGCCCGGGCAGCCACGTGCTCTGCGCAGTCAGTGGCGAGCCGGTGCCGCTCGAAGCGCTGCGCTACTGGAGTGTGGATCGCCAGGAAGCCTATGCCAATGCGGCATTGGCCACCCGGCGGCTTCTGGGCGAAGGCTGACTGCGATGATCGATCGGCGCTTGTTGCTGGCCGGAGGCGGCGCGGCGCTTGGGCTGGGCCTGTGGCGGGCGAGCAGCAATGCTGCCGAGCGGCTTGATCCGCTGGCCGATTTTGCCTTGACCGGGCGGCTCAGCCAGGGCGGGTGGGCCAGGGGGCGGGCTCCGTTCGGCACCCGCACGCTGCTGTTCAACCGCCGGGTACTGCCGCTCGCCCCGGACCGCAGCTTCTTCATCGCTTTCGACCGCGATTCGGGCCCGCTGGGCGAGCTGGTGGCCGATTTTTCAGGCGGTGAAGCCAGCAAGGGCCAGTTCGCGATTGCCCCGCGGGCCTGGCAGATCGAGCGGATTCCGCTTGGCCCCAAGCCCGGCGCCAAGCCCAATCCAGACTATGTGCGCCGCCGCGAGGCCGAACTGGCCCGGATCAAGGCTGCACGCAGTATCGATCATGCGTCCGACGGCTGGCGGCAGAAGTTCCTTTGGCCGGTCAACGGGCGGGTTTCAGGCCGGTTCGGGGCGCAGCGGATCTACAACGGGGTGCCGGGCAGCTACCATTCGGGGATGGATATCGCCACCGGGACCAGCGGCACGCCATTCGTGGCTCCGGCCGCCGGAGTAGTGACCCTGGCCGCGGAGAGCTCGTTCTCGCTCGAAGGCCGCCTGCTGATGATCGACCACGGGATGGGGCTGGGCAGTGCCTTCCTGCATTGCTCGGCCCACGCAGTGAAGACTGGCGATCTGGTCCGCCAGGGCCAGTACATCGGCAAGATCGGTGCGACCGGGCGGGCTACCGGTCCGCACTTGCACTGGTCGATCAAGTGGCGCGAGGCCCGGCTCGATCCGCTGCTGTTTGTCGGAGCGCTGCCCGCAGGCTGATTTTGGGCCAACAGGCCGGGACCAGCCTGCACACAGGCTGTGACATTATAGCTACAGCGGGCGGATTTTTGGCGGAAATGGCGGACTTTGGCTTTACAGCGCCTGCCACACGCGGCAATCGGGCCACATCCGAAAGCTGGGCTGATGCCATGTCAGCCTGGGTTTCCGGGATAAATCGGCCAAATCCAGTGGTTTGGCCATTTCCGATCGGGGACTTGTAACACATGAAAACCTATTCGATGCTGAAGGCGAGCGCCGCACCCCTTGCTCTGGGTCTGTCGCTGGTCGCCACGCCCGCGTTCGCACAGGACACTGCTGCTGCTGAAGACGAAGCTCCTGCCAAGGACATCGTCGTCACCGGTACCCTGGTGCGCAATCCCAACCTGGTTCAGGCCAACCCGGTCAATGCGACCACCGCCGACCAGATCGAACTCAAGCAGTCGAACGTGGCTGAAGAAGTTCTCCGCGAAATCCCGGGTGTTGTCGCCAACGTCGGTTCGGCCGTGAACAACGGCAACGGCGGTTCTTCGTACGTCGATCTTCGCGGTCTGGGTTCGAACCGCAACATCGTGCTGCTTGACGGCAACCGCATCGTCCCGGCCGACCTTTCTGGCCGCGTCGATCTCAACAATATCCCGCTGGCGCTGATCAGCCGCGTCGATGCGCAGACCGGTGCCGCCGTGACCACCTATGGTGCGGACGCGATCACCGGCGTGGTCAACTTCGTGACCCGCAAGGACTTCGCCGGGCTTGACCTGTCGCTGGGTGAACAGATCACCGGAAAGGGTGACGGCAACTACCTGCGTGCCGACCTTACCGTGGGCGCCAACTTCGACGACGGTCGCGGCAACGCCGTGCTGAGCCTGGGCTTCCAGGAATCGGACCCCGTCTATCAGGGCGACCGCGATTTCTCGATCAATCAGATCAGTTCCTATACGGGCGGCGCGGGCGGTTCGGGCACCACCGTCCCGTCACGCATCACCGGCACCCGCCCGCTGACTGCTGGCGCGCCAAATGCCACTCCGGAATCGATCCTGACTGGCTTTGGTGCCCCGACTTTAGCCTTTCCGCTTGGCGTGCCGATTTATGCGCCCAACCCGGGCGGCTTGGCGAACGGCGGCACCCGCCAGGTCAACGCGCTTGGCCAGGCTGTCCCTTCGTTCGCGTTTTTCAACTTCAACCCGTACAATATCTTCCAGACGCCGTTCAAGCGCTACAACATCTTCGCCCAGGCCAACTACCAGGTCAGCGACTCGGTTGAAGTCTACACGCGCGGCATGTTCTCGAAGAACACCGTCGATACCATCATCGCCCCTTCGGGCTCGTTCGGTGGCGGCATAGCGATCAACCTGAACAACCCCTACCTTCCGTCGACTCTGGCGGATCAGTATTGCGCGTTCGACGTCAACCCGCGTCCCGACATTTATACGCCGCGCTTTAGCACACTCCAGTGCGCTGCCGCCCGCACGGCCACCGGCCCATCTGACCCCAATTATCGGGTCATTGGTGCAGGTGGGACCACGGTTGCATTTGACGTCAACAACGACGGCGTGATTGCTTCGGGTGAAGGCTACAACAACAACCCGGCGATCACGCTTGCTCGGCGTGCGGTGGAAGTCGGCCCGCGTATCAGCAACTACACCTCGACGGTGTTCGACTACCGTGTTGGTGCCAGGGGCGACATCAGCAGCCACGTCAGCTGGGACGTGACTGCGGCCTACGGCCAGTCGGAAAAGATTCAGACCATCAAGAACTACACCCTGCAGTCGCGCTGGCGCGAAGCACTGCTCGCCAACAACACCACGACCTGCATCAGCGGCAATCCGGCTTGCGTTCCGGTCAATCCGTTCGGCGCAGTCGGTTCAATCACTCCGGGCATGGCTGGCTTCCTCAGCGAAGACAGCACCTCCACGGTGCGCACCAGCCTGGGCCAGGTCCGCGGCATCCTCTCGGGTGACCTCGGCGTTGCCTCGCCGGCCGCTTCAACCCCGATCGGCTTCGCGCTGGGTGCCGAATACCGCAAGTACACCGCCCAGCAGTCGTCGGACCTTCTCGCCAAGACCCCGGGTGAACTCGGCGGTGCCGGCGGCGCGGCTCCGGACATCAACGGCGGCTACAACGTCTGGGAAGGCTACGGCGAACTGGTCGCGCCGCTGGTTGAAGACGCGCCGATGGCCAAAAGCCTCACGCTCGAAGGCGGAGCTCGCTATTCGAAGTACAAGGTTAATGGCGGTGGTCAAACCGACACCTGGACCTGGAAGGTTGCGGGCAGCTGGGAACCGGTTGATGGCGTCAAGCTGCGCGCCAACTATGCCCGCGCGGTGCGTGCGCCCAACATCGGCGAACTGTTCACCCCGCTGACCACCGGCCTGACCAACCTGGGCATCGATCCTTGCGCTGGCTCGGCTCCGACCACCAACACCAACCTGCGCAACATCTGCTTGGCCCAGGGCGCTCCGCTCGGCACGATCGGTTCGATCCTCAACCCCACCGCGGCCCAGGCCAACCTTACTTCGGGCGGCAACCTCAACCTGCAGCCTGAAAAGGCCAAGACCTGGACTGTCGGGATGGTGCTCCAGCCGGCTGCGCTGTCGGGCTTCTCGATGTCGGTTGACTACTACAACATCAAGGTTACCGATGTTGTCGGCGCGCCGCTGCCGGGCGATCTGATCGCCGCCTGCTTCGGTTCGATCACTGCCACCAGCGCCACCAATCCGGCCTGTACCGTCATTCGCCGCAACCCGGTGACCGGCGGCCTCGATGGCGATCCGGCGACCACCTTCGGCCTGTTTGCTCCGATTGACAACCAGGGCAAGCTTTCGACCGACGGTATCGACTTGCTCTTGAACTACAGGCGGGATCTGGGCTTCGCAAAGCTCTCGCTGAACTTTGTCGGCAACTACACCGCCAATTCGAAGTTCAAGGCAACCCCGAACGGCCTCGACCGTGAATGCGCGAACTACTATTCGGTCAACTGCTCGTTCACGGGCTCGATCCAGCCGAAGTACCAGTTCTCGCAGCGCACCACGCTGACCTTCGGCAAGCTCGATGCATCGCTGCTGTGGCGGTGGATCAACCCGGTTCACTTCGAACCGCAGCAACTGGCGGATGACGCCGCCAATGCGGATGCAGCAAATCGGGGCTCTGGTGGCGTCCTTTTGCCTGTTGACCTCAACCGCATTGGTCAGCCTGGCTTCCAGGCTTGCCCCAACTTCGCAACCACGGATGAAGGCGGCTGCATGGTCGAGCAGGCATTCCGCAGGATCCCGGCGGAAAGCTACTTCGACTTCACCTTGCGCTTCAACGTCAGCGACAACCTGACCTTCACCGTTGCGGTGCAGAACATGTTCGACAACAAGCCTTACCTTGTTGGCAACTCGGTCGGTTCTACTTCGTACAACAGCGGTAACGTCTATCCGTCGACCTACGATGCGCTGGGCCGCCGCTTTGCGGCTTCGGTCCGGCTCAAGTTCTGATCCTTCGGATCGGGACAACAATTTGGGGGCGGGCAGCGATGCCCGCCCCTATTTGTTTGATCGAAGGCCAGACAAGCAGCTGGAGGCTGCATGAGCCGGGACGATGGCAGCACAAACAAAATGACTGACGCTCACGATTACATGGTGGCTGCGCTGGACCGGGTCGCCAAAGGGGAGATTGCAGAAGGCGAAATCCTCCTCAATCGTGCACTGTCGCTCGATTCGGCCAATCCTGCGGTTCTGACGGGCCTTGCGGTCTTGCGGCGCGCCCAGGGGCGGATGCGCGATGCCGTTCTGGCCTGCGATGCGGCGATCCGCGCAATGCCATCCTATGCCGACGCCTGGCTTGAACGCGGCGCGATCCTTGCTGCTGGCGGCTCCAATCAGGCGGCCCGCAGCAGTTTCCAAACGGCAGCAGATCTTGCGCCTGCCATGGCACCAGCGCATGCTGGGCTTGCTGCCTTGGCGGCACGCGAAGGCGATGCACGGGCTGCTCGCTTCCATGCCAAAGCTGCCTTGCAACTCGATTCGGCCAATACCGTTGCTTTGTCCGCTCTGGCCGCCGCGGAACTCCACGAAGGCAATCCCGCGGCCGCGCTGGAAATCCTGGTTCCACTCGGCACCAGTCTCTCGGAGCCTTCACTCGACCGAATTCTGGTTCGCTCACTGCTTGGAGATTCGCTTGCCAAGATCGGCAGCCACTCGCAAGCTTTCGAGGCCTACACCGCATCGAAAGCCGACTTTGCCGCAATAAATTCGAGCGCGGCTTCAGGACAGCTTAGCCACCGCGAGTTCGTCGAGGCAATACAGGCCGGATTTGAAGCGATCCCGTCGGACGCCTGGACTGCGCCGTCGCGCCGGCAACCGGATACTGCACCGCCGCGCCACGTGTTCCTGATCGGCTATCCGCGTTCTGGCACCACCTTGCTCGAAAACGTCCTGGCTTCCCTGCCAGGCGTCGCGGCGCTGGAAGAGCGGCCAACTTTGGGGGACGCTGACCGCACCTATCTGATGGGCGATCGCAGCCAGGTCATCGCAGGACTGCAAGCATTCTCGCGCCTTGGTTCAAAGGGGATAGAAGACCTTCGCGCTGCCTATTGGAACAAGGTATTTGCCTCTGGCGTTCCGGCCCAGACAGAGTGCTTTGTTGACATGGATCCGCTCAAGGGCACGCGTTTGCCCCTGATTGCGCGTCTGTTTCCCGATGCCAGACTGATCATCATGCGCCGGGACCCGCGCGATGTCATCTGGAGTTGCTTCCGGACAAATTTCTCGATGAGCAGCGGGACACTGGAGTACACCAGCCTGGACCGGGCTGCACGGCATTACGTTGCCATGATGCAGCTTACCCTGGCAGCACTCGATCGCCTGCCACTTGCGGTGCTCGAAGTGCATTATCACAACCTCGTCCGGGACTTCGATCCAACGACACGCGCCATTTGCGAACACCTTGGCCTGCACTGGAGCCCGGACCTGCGGAACTTCGATCAAACCGCCGCGAAACGCGGAGTCGCTACCGCCAGTGCCGCCCAGGTCCGTAAAGGGCTGTACGACGGCACCGAGCAATGGCGACCCTATGCCGCCCATTTCGAGCCCCTCATGCCGATCCTCGCACCGTGGATCGAGCGGTTCGGTTACCAAATCTAGCCCACCAACGGATTTGGCGTTGCCATCGCAATTCCGGCAGTTTCTGACACCTGGCGCGCCCATTCGAGCACCATGTCGATCTCTTCGCCATGTGCCGCGCGGGCTGCGGCATATTCGGCGCTGCGGTCTGCGGCGGTAAAGGCCGCGCCTGATTTGGAATGCTGGCCGAATGCGGGTCCAGCGACAATCTCGGCAATCGCGGCGCTTTCCAAAGCCAGCCCGTAATGCCTCCCCACCGCTGCCAACGCTGCCGCCGGGTCCTGCGTCATCCGGTCGGCATCGAGCGTCGCAATCCGCGCCGCACCCAGCTGTTCGGCCAAACGGGCGAAACGGGCGTGCTGCGCCAGCCAGCCCACGGCTGCCACCTGCAAGTCGCTCTGGCGGAAATAGTCGCCCGGCTCGAACCCCAGATCGACGTAGCCCATCCTGAGGTACCCCTCGAGCAGCTCACGCACCCACAGCCGGCACGGCAGGCCCTTGCGCACGACCGAGATCAGGAAGGTCTCCAGCGGGGCATAAAGGAACACCGCCCGCGCCTGGTCCTGCAGGGCCAGCAGCAATTCGGCCAGTGGGTTGACCAGATTCGACGGCTTGACCACCACCGCCTCACCCGGGCCATAGGGCCGCGCCAGCAGCCGCAACGAAAGATCGGCCGCCCGGGCGACTGCCGAACCCCGGGCCCCGCGCAGACGAAACCCGGTTGCGTCGTTGAGCAGCACCGGCTCGCTCAGCCCCATGGCCACCCCGGGCCGATCAAGCGCGCTGGTCAGCAAGGTCGAGCCGCAAAAGGCCGAATGAAACAGGAAGTGCAGTCGGCCCTTGTCCAGCGCCAGGCATTCGCTGGCCGCAACATCGCGGTGCGGGCCGCGCTCGCCCAGATAGGCGTCGGTCAGGAAGGGAACCGTGCGGTGATCGGCGCGCGGCAGGCGGATAAAGCGGAACGCGTCCTGGCCCTCGACAAAGCGGTGCGCGTACCACTCAGGGTCGGACAGGTCGAAAGGAGGTGCCGCGGACATGGCACCACGCTAGGCACTCTGGTGCGGCTCCGCAACTCTCGCTTGCCGCTTGCGCCGCTGCTCCGTAAACTCTGGGCCATGAACCAGGTTTCGCTTGCCCAGCAGGCCAATAACGAAGGCCTTGCCGCCTTGCGCGGCGGCGATCCAGCCGGGGCGGTTGTGGCCTTTGCGCGTGCTACCCAGGCCGATCCCGATGCACTGCCGCTGTGGCGCAACCTGGCCAATGCGCACCGGCTGGCGGGGAACAATGAAGGCGAACGCCGGGCGCTGGACCGGGCGCTGGCGATCGACCGGCTGGACCTTGGCGCGCAGCTGCGCATGGCCCAGCTTCACCAGCGCCTGGGTGAGGAGCGCGCGGCGCTGTTGACCTGGGCCAATGTCCGCCAGCTTCTCGCCGGGCTCGATGGCGAGCTCGCCCCGCATATCCAGGCCGAAATCGATGCCGGAACGGCCTATTGCAGCGCGCTGGAGGCGCGGTTGGGTGCCGAGGCCGCAGCCATTGTCGATGCGGGCCAGGCCCACTGGAATTCAGCCGAGCGGCGGCGGATCGGAGCCTTCCTCGATCACGCGCTGGGGCGGCGGGCGATCTACACCAACCAGTGCGCCGGGCTGCATTATCCCTTTCTCCCCGCCGACGAGTTCTTTGACCGCGAGCATTTTCCCTGGCTGGACCAGCTTGAGGCCGGGACCGAGGCGATCCGCGACGAATTGCTGGGCATTCTTGACGATCCTGGCGAAGCGATCCGGCCCTATGTGCGCATGGAAGAGGGCTCACCGCCCAGCCCGTGGAGCGCGCTCGATCATTCGCTCGATTGGGGGGCCTGCTTCCTGTGGGAGCATGGCGTGGCCAACCAGCCGGTGCTGGACCGGTGCCCGCGCACCGCAGCCTTGCTGGAGAGCCTGCCCTTGCTGCGGATCCCGCATCGCGGCCCTGCGGCGTTCTTTTCGATCCTGAAACCGCAGAGCAAGATCCCGCCGCATACCGGGGTGACCAATACCCGCGCGATTGTCCACTTGCCCTTGATCGTGCCGCCGGGCTGCGGTTTCCGGGTCGGCGGGGAAACCCGCGAATGGGTCGAAGGGCGGGCCTTCGCTTTCGACGATACGATCGAGCATGAGGCCTGGAATGGCAGCGACCAGCGCCGCGCGGTGCTGATCATCGATGCCTGGAACCCGCACCTCTCCCCCGCTGAGCGCGAGGCGATCATCGCCCATATCTGCGCTTCGGAAGCGGCGCTGGCCTGACTGGCTTGCGAAAGGCCCGGCAAACCGGTAGTTTGCGAGGAATAGTCAATCCCGAGCGCACCTGACAGGGAGAACGCCAGTGAGCCTGCTCGCATCCATGATCCTGCTGATCGCCTCCGACGGCGCGGCCCAAACCGACCTTGCCACTGCGACCGAACCCAATCCCAAGGCGATGTCGCAGAAGGAAATCCGCGAATTCAATTCGAAGATCCCGCGCGAGCATCCCTTCTATATCCGCTGCGTCAAATCGGATGAGACCGGCTCGATCGCGCGCAAATCCTATTCGTGCCGCACCAACCAGCAATGGAAGCTGGCCCACCATACCGGCAACCAGAACGCTCGCGACACGGTTGAGGCGATGACCAGCAAGGCCGCCGTGACCAACTGATCGCTTGGCCGGCCCGACCGGGAGAGGCCCCACGAGCATTCTGGCATCGGCACCGCTGCTGCTGGGCACCGAAGGCGCCGGTTACGCGGACCAGGCGGTGCTCAGCGAGCCCAATCCCAAGGCCATGTGGCAGAAAGAAATTCGCGAATTCGATGCCAGGCTGCCGAAAAAACACCCGTTCTAGAGCAACTTGGGCAAAACCTGACCCAAATTCCGGCTATGCTGAGCTTGTCGAAGCACTGCCCTTTTCGTCGTGCCTCGCCCGCAACCGCTTGAAACAAAGAGCAGTGCTTCGACAAGCTCAGGATAGCCGGGGCCGGGGCGAGGTGATTCAGATTTTCCAATCACCGCTCTAGGCCGCCAATCCGCTTGGCTGGATTGATCCGGTCAGGACTGGGGCAGCCGAATGACCCGAACGCCCGACTGGCCATTGATCCGGGCGAAATAGCTCCCCAGCGTTCCCTTGGTAATCTCGATCTTCTGCCCGGCCTTGGCAAAGGTGTCGCGGCCTTCGGTCTGTTTCCAGCGCGCGCCATCGGCCAGGACGAAGATCACCGAGCCGTCGCGGGACGAAGATACTGACGCGATGGTTGATTCGATCTTGTCGATTTCGACATCGTCGTTCTCGCCAAACAGCTTGATCCTGGGCAGCGACAGCCCGAATAGCCCGCGCTTGGTCTTTTCGGTGGTGGCCCGGTCAACCACCAGCACCTGCTTGGCTTCGGCCGCTCCGGCCAGGGCGGCGACGCTGGCGTCATAGCAGGCCAGGCGTGTGGCCGAATCGGTCAGCTTGCGGCAATCGACCACCGCCTGGAACACTTGCGGCTGGACCGCCGGGGCCGGGTCTTTGTCTTTGGCCAGGGCCGGAGCGCCAAGCAGCAGGGTTAGCGGGGCAATCAGGCAAGTCAGACGGCGCATGGCATTTCCCCTTGGGATAGTCGCTGGCTGCTGAATGCCCTTGCTCGGGGGTAGAGGTCAATCACCGCAGGCAAAACAAAAGGCGCCCGGAACACCGGACGCCCTTGTTGTCTTGGCGCTGGCCAGCCGATCAGGCGGCGACGGCGGCCTTCTTCTTGAGCTCGCGCTTCACTTTCTGGGCATTGTCCGAAAGCTTGGTGTCGACCGTCTTGAGCAGCCAGTTGTCCAGCCCGCCGACATGCTCGACCGAGCGGAGCCCTTGCGTCGAAACGCGGAACTTGAAGCTGCGGTCCAGCCCTTCGGACATCAGCGTCACGTTCTGCAGGTTGGGCAGGAACACACGCTTGGTCTTGTTGTTGGCGTGGCTGACGTTGTGGCCGACCTGGCGGCCCTTGCCGGTCAGTTCGCAAATACGGGACATGGCAAAACTCGCTTCAAAAATGGCTACCCGGTAGGGGAGAAGGCGCGCGCATAGCGATTCACCCTTGCGGGGTCAAGATATACCGGCCAATTCCGCAGAAATGAGCCGTTGGCCCCTTCCCGAACCGATGCGTCTGGCGCTGGAGCAAGCGCAGGCTGGCGAATCCGCCGGAGAAGTACCCATCGGCGCGGTCGTGATCAAGGATGGTGAGGTGATCGCCAGGGCCCATAACGCACCGCGCGGCCGCCACGATCCCACCGCGCACGCCGAAGTCTTGGCGATTCGCGCGGCGGCGGAACTGCTGGGCAACGAACGGCTCGACGGCTGCGAGCTGTGGGTCACGCTGGAGCCCTGCGCGATGTGCGCGGGCGCAATCGCCCATGCCCGAATCGCCCGGCTCTATTACGCGGCGTCCGACCCCAAGGGCGGCGCGGTCGAACACGGCGCACGGGTGTTTGAGCACGAGCAGAGCCTGCACCGGCCCGAGGTCTATTCCGGTATGGGCGAGGAGGAGGCGAGCGGCTTGCTCCGCGCGTTCTTTGCCGCCAGGCGCTAGGTCACAGACCCATAAACGGGATTCCCAAAGCGCGTAAGTGCTGACT
>PNJT01000038.1 GCA_013822005.1 Novosphingobium sp.
GACCACTCGGCCACCGCTCCGCATTCTGCACTGGAAGGCGCGCCCTAGCGGTGACTTGGCGCTTTCGCAAGCGGGCGCGCTCTGGCACCTTGGCGCAATGCTGCGAACATTAGGCCTGGCCCCTTCGCTGGAAGAGATTGAAACCTTGGCGCTGGCCGCATTGGCACGGCTGCCCGAGCCATTTGCGGCCCACCTTGAAGGGGTTGCGGTGCTGGTTGAGGACTTTGCCGATGCCGAGACGCTGGCCCTGTTCGGGATGGAGGACCCGTTTGAGCTGACCGGCATCTACGAAGGTGTGCCGGTGGGGGAGAAGCATTCGGCCCCTTCGGGTGCCATGCCTGACCGGATCAGGCTGTTTCGTTCACCCATCCTCGACGAGTGGATTGCACGCGGAGATGAGAGCCTGGAGCATCTGGTGGCGCATGTGCTGATCCACGAGGTCGGGCACCATTTCGGGCTGAGCGATGCCGATATCGAGGCGTTGGAGGGGGAGGCGGACTAGCGCCTTGGCGGACGCAAAAGCGCTTTCGGGAAACTGTGACTTTTGCCGTGGTCCGCCGATAAACATCTGTTCGGCATATGTTTTATCGCCCTTTCTGGCGCTTAGGGGATTGCCGGGTGTGACTTTTGCCGCTGGGTGCCCATCGCTGGAAATGCGGCGACAGCCGCAGGACAATGACGATGAGAAAAAGCGATCGTTGCAGCAGCCCGGCAGATGGCGGCGATGCAGGAAAGCGGGGCGAGGCAGCCTGGCGGATTCGGTTCGCGCAGAGCGCGCTGAGAACGCGGAGATTTTTCATCACGCGAAGGCGCGAAGGTGTCCTGTTTGCGGCGAAGCCGCTCTCCCTTGCTGGCATGGCGTTTGGCGCAGCGATGGGAAAGCAAAGGAGCCTTCGGCTCAAAGCAACACCTTCGCGCCTTCGCGTCTTCGCGTGATGAATTCCTTCTCCCATTGCTTCCCCAGCCCCCCACACCAATTACTGCCCCGCGCCTCCGCACGCACTTGTTTTGCTGCGATTTGCTGGCACAGTCCCTCCATGCACAAGACCCTGATCGCGCTCGCCGCCCTTGCCGCCGCTTCGCCCGCCCTGCCGCAGGCTTCCGCCGCCATTGCCTCGGGCAAGGCGCAGCCCTCCCCGCTTGCGCCCAGCGAGATCGTTGCCCAGGCGCCCAAGGCGGACTGGACGGGTATCGCGGCCAGCGACCTGCTGGTGATGGACCTTGCGCCAGATGCCAAGGGCAAGCCGCGCCGGGTGGTGATCCAGCTGATGCCCGCGCCGTTCAGTCAGGGCTGGATCGGCAACATCCGCAAGCTGGCCGCAGCGCGGTTCTGGGATGGGACGGCGGTCAACCGGGTCCAGGACAATTACGTGGTGCAGTGGGGCGATCCCGAGGCCGAGGACAAGGCGAAGGCGAAAGTGCTGCCGGCGGGTTTGGTGACGGTGCCGGAGAGCGATTACACGGCAAAGAATGTCAGTATCCAGTTCGAGACTAAGCGAGCCAGTCTGGCAGGTGCTTACGCAGTGACGCTGAACGTTGCTCAAGGCGGGGACTTTACTCAAATCGAGCCATTCGGCGATCCATACGCCAACTTGTCAGGGTCATACGGCGGTTGGCCGTTGGGTTTTTCGTTGGGGAATTCTGAAATCTGGCCCGTCCACTGCTACGGCATGGTCGGCGTCGGCCGCGACCTTTCGCCCAACACCGGCACCGGCGCGGAGCTCTACGTGGTGATCGGCCATGCCCCCCGTCACCTCGACCGCAACATTGCGCTGGTCGGCCGGGTGATCGAGGGGATTGAGCACTTGACCAGCCTGCCGCGCGGGAAAGGCGCGCTGGGGTTTTATGACCTGGAGCAGGGCGACGAGCGGACCGGGATTGTCTCGATCCGGCTGGGCGCCGAGGTGAAAGGCCTGCCAACATACGAATACCTCTCCACCGAAAGCCAGAGCTTCGCAAAATACGCCGACGCCCGCGCCAATCGCCGCGATGCCTTTTTCATCCGCCCGGCGGGCGGAGCGGACATCTGCAACATTCCGGTGCCGGTGCGCCGTTCGACAGGCTCACGGTGAGCGGACGGCGAAGCAGAAGGTGGTTTGCACGCCAAGACGCCAAGATGTTGCGGGATGACCGAAGGTCGTTCATCTCCAAGGCCGCCGCCTCTGCCGAAGCCTGCGAAAGGGAAACGGCTTCGCCGCCTGGCCCGCCCTCTTGGCGTCTTGGCGTGAGAAGAACTCCCCGATGACCGAACAGATCACGCACACCGGCCCGCTCTGGCGTTGGACCACTCCGTCGGCACCGGCAGCCTGGTTCTTCATCACCATCGACGGCGCGGCTGGGGAGGCGCTTTCGGGGACGGCTTTGATGCGGCGGCTGGAGAAGTCGATCGGGGGATTTGGCTCGCTCAAGGTTACCTCCCGGATCGGGGATAGTGTGTTCAAGACTTCGCTGTTTCCCAGCAAGGAACTGGGCTGGCTGCTGCCGGTCAAGGCGGCGGTGCGCAAGGCCGAAGGGATTAGCGAGGGGGATGTGGTTGAGGTTGTTTTGGAGGTTTAGTTCCTCCCCCTTGGGGGAGGGGGACCATCCCGCAGGGATGGTGGAGGGGTACGCGCAAGTGGTCACTACCTCGCCGGCCAGCTCAGGATCACCCGCACGTACCCCTCCACCATGCTTCGCATGGTCCCCCTCCCCGTTCCGGGGAGGATCAGGCCTGCATCAGCTCGATGCGGTTGCCGAAGGGGTCGGTGACATAGCAGCGCGGGCGGCCTTCGACAGGATCGTCTGGAATGACCTCCAGACCCGCTGCTTCAAGCACCGCCATCATCGCAGCCAGATCATCGACCAGCAGCGCCGGGTGCGCTTTCCTGGCGGGGCGGAAATCGGTCTCCACTCCCAGGTGAACCTTCACCCCCGGTGCCTCAAACCAGCACCCGCCGCGTGCCGCCAGCTTGGGCGGCTTGGGCACTTCGGGCAGGCCCAGCAGGTCAGAGTAGAATTCACGCGCCGAAGCTTCCTCACCGGGTGGCATGGCCAGCTGGACATGCTCGATCCCGGTGACTCGAGCCATCAAATGCGCTCCGCCTCGGCCACAGCGTCGCTGGCACGTAGCGCGGAGACGATCCGGGTCAGGTGGGCGAGATCGCTGACGTCGAGATCGACTTCGTAAGTCGAGAACAGCTCGTCCCGCCCGGTATTTTCCAGGCTGGAGATATTGGCGCGGTTGCCGGCGAAAATCCCCGCCGCTTCGGCCAGCATGCCGGGGCGGTTGTAGAGCACCACGCGGACCCGGCCGACCGCGCCGGTGGTGCGTTCGCCCCACGACAGGTCGAGCCAGTCGGCATCGACCCCGCTGGCGAGTTTGAGGCAATCGATCGAATGGACTTCCACCCCCACATCAGGCTGGCGGATCCCGACGATCCGGTCGCCCGGCACCGGGTGGCAGCAGGTGCCCAGGTGAAAGGCCATGCCTGCGGTCAGCCCGCGGATCGAGATTGCGCGGTCCTGCTTGGGCCAGTTCTCCGGCTCGGCCATGTGCTTGGTGCTGCCGGGAACCAGTGCTTCCATCACCGCGCGGTCTTCCAGCTTGGCGGTGCCGATCGCGATCATCAGCTCTTCTTCATTGGCCAGGCCGAGCCGCTTGACCGCGTCCTTGACCGCCTTCTTGCCGATCTTCGAAGGCAGGCGCTCGACGATCTGGTCGTAAAGCTTGCGCCCGATCGTGGCCACTTCCGCCCGCTCCTTGGCCCGCACCGCGCGGCGGATCGCGGCGCGGGCCTTGCCGGTGACGACAAAGCCCAGCCAGGCGAGCTGCGGGCTGGCATTGCGGCTTTTGATTACCTCGACCACGTCGCCGTTGTTCAAGGCCGTGCGCAGCGGCATGTGCCGCCCGTTGATCTTGGCCCCCACGGCAAAGCTGCCGAGGTCCGAATGGAGCGCATAGGCGAAATCGACCGGGGTCGAGCCCTTGGGCAATTGCAGCAGCTGGCCCTTGGGAGTGAACGCGAAGATCCGGTCTTGATAGATCGCCAGCTTGGTATGCTCGAGCAGTTCCTCGGCATCGTGGCTTTCATCGACGATCTCGATCAGATCGCGCAGCCAGCCGACCTGGCCATCGGGCCGGATGGTCCGGTTTGGGCCGCCCTGCTTGTAGGCCCAGTGCGCGGCCAGGCCAAACTCGTTGGTGCGGTGCATTTCCTGGGTGCGGATCTGCACTTCCATCCGCATCGAATTCTCGAAAATCAGCGCGGTATGGAGGCTGCGGTAGCCGTTCGACTTCGGCGTAGAGATATAGTCCTTGAAGCGGCCCGGGATCATCTGCCAGGTCGAATGGAGGATGCCCAGCGCGCGGTAGCAATCGAGGTCGGTCTCGGTCAGTACCCGGAAGGCCATGATATCGGTGATCTGCTCGAAGCTGACATGGCGCTCGGCCATCTTCTTCCAGATCGAATAGGGGTGCTTCTCACGCCCCGAAACCTCGACCTTCAGCCCCGCTTCGGCCAGCGCCTGCTTGATCGCCAGCGCGATCGCATCGACCTGCCCGCCCTCGCTGGAGCGGATCTGCGCGAGGCGGCCGGTGATGATCGCATAGGCCTCGGGCTCCAGCTGCTCGAAGGCGAGCAGCTGCATCTCGCGCATATATTCGTACATGCCCACGCGCTCGGCCAAGGGGGCATAGATATCCATCGTCTCATGCGCGATCCGGCGGCGCTTGTCGGCGCTCTTGATGAAATGCAGCGTGCGCATGTTGTGGAGCCGGTCGGCCAGCTTGACCAGGAGGACGCGAATGTCCTCGCTCATCGCCAGGAAGAATTTGCGCAGGTTTTCCGCCGCCCGCTCGTTCTCGCCCATCGCCTCGATCTTGGAGAGCTTGGTGACCCCATCGACCAGCCGCGCGACTTCGGGGCCGAACAGCTTCTCGATCTCTTCCGTGGTGGCCAGGGTATCCTCCACGGTATCGTGGAGCAGCGCGGTGACGATCGTTTCCTGGTCGAGCTTGAGTTCGGTCATCAACCCCGCGACTTCGACCGGGTGGCTGAAATAGGGATCCCCGCTGGCGCGCTTCTGGCTGCCGTGTTTCTGGACGGTATAGACATAGGCACGGTTGAGCATGGCCTCGTCGGCCTCGGGATCATAGGCAAGAACCCGTTCAACCAGTTCGTATTGGCGCAGCATTGGAGGCACTGTGGCGGGAGAAAGGGGGGAAGGGCAAGACCTTTGCGTCAGACGCCGCTGATCAGGAAGTCGAGCGCGTTGAGTATGGCGTATCGTTGGCTCTCAAGTGAAGCGATAGGTGGGGGCAGGTCTTTTGCCGGAATCGCTGTGGCCAGCGGCGTTGCCATAAGAACGGACCCATCGTGCAGGCGCAGCAACGGGTGAAGGTTCTTTATGACTTGCGGAACCGCATCGGGATCGAACAACGGCACGACAAACCGCGTGCTGACGATATCGCTGACGGCGTCGGACTGGCAGTCGAGCACGAGCATGCCTGACCCCAGGCGATGGACATCGAATTGCGCCATCAGAATTGCCGATAGCGTTCTAACGGCAAGCCATTCTCCTCAACCCAGACGTTCCAAGCCTCGGCTGCTTCCCGGTTTTCCTCCTGCCATCGGCGTTTGCGTTCTTCCTTGAGCGCGGCTTCGAGACCAGCTTCACAGGCGCGCGAGAGGTTGATATCGAGCGCCTTGGCCTCAGCCACCAAATTGGCGGCGAGTGAGACGTTGGTTGAACGGCGGGCGGATTTCATGGGTGCGTTCATGCGCACAAATTATGTGCATGTTCAATGCGCGTCAACCTGTCAATCATCTCGTTGCATCGCGACGCGAGATTTGCGCCATCGCTGGCAAGGTGTATGCTGGTGTGGTGAAACCCAAAAAGAATATCAAGCGCTTCGATATCGAGGTTTGGAAAGAAGCCTATTGGAAAGAGGCGGACAATCTCGCCAGCGTCTACAGCATGGCAATCGCAAACCCAGAAGTCGCTATCCAGTTTGCACTCTTCGTTACTGAGTTCACGCATCTTGAAGTTTGGATGGATCGAATTGCGTCACTCATTCTCGGAACCGATGAAAACACTACGGCACATGTAATGAGCGCAGTTGTATCCGCCAACGCTCGAATTGAGTTGATGCGTCGATGTTTGGAACGTGCGAGGCGCAATTCAAAAAAGCCGCTCTCATTTGATGAGATAATTACAAGATTTGAGACGCTTAATTCGTTCCGGAACAAGATTGTGCATGCTAGATACACGACAAGGAGAGATACTGACGAGGTCCTTTGGCTAACTCGAGGAAGCGATCCACTGCTCATCGATTTGATTGCGTATGAACCTTTCGATGTGGCCAAGCTTGAGGCTGGACGGCGAGAAATCGTCGATTTGACAATTGCGATTTCGCGGGCGGTCGCAGTCGAATTCGCGCAGCCTCAGCCATCGGAACTGCAGGAGCACTAGTTCGAAGATCAACTCCACTTCGCCTCAGGCGGCAGGCTCATCAGGATTGCATCGACATTGCCGCCGGTCTTGAGGCCGAACAGGGTGCCCCGGTCGTAGACCAGGTTGAACTCCGCATAACGCCCGCGCCATTCGAGTTGTTGTTGCTTGTCGGCAGCGGTGAACTCCGCGCCCATCCGGCGGCGGACCAGCTTGGGAAAGACGCTCAGAAACGCCTCGCCGACGTCGCGGGTGAAGGCAAAATTGGCTTCGAAGGCAGCGTCGCCTTCGCATTCGAGGTGGTCATAGAAGATCCCGCCGACCCCGCGATGAACCTGGCGGTGGGGGATGAAGAAGTAGTCGTCGGCCCACTGCTTGAACCTGGGGTAATAGGCCGGATCGTGCGCATCGCAGGCGGCCTGGTAGGCAGCGTGGAACTCGGCGGTGTCTTGCGGGTAGGGGATCGGCGGGTTGAGATCGCCGCCGCCGCCGAACCAGGCCTTGGTGGTGGTCAGGAAGCGGGTGTTCATGTGGACGGCGGGCACATGCGGGTTGGCCATGTGCGCGACCAGGCTGATCCCGGTGGCGGTGAAGCCGGGGTTGGCCTCGTCCGCGCCGTTGATGCTGGCGGCAAAGCCCGACGCAAACTGGCCGTGGACGGTCGAGACGTTGACCCCGACTTTCTCGAACACCTGGCCCTTCATCAGCCCCCGCGTGCCGCCGCCGGGATTCGGATTGCCTTCTTCCTCGCGGTTCCAGCTGAGGTAATCGAAGCGCGCGGCGCTGCCGGCCTCAGCCTCGATGTTCTCGAACTCGGCGCAGATCCGGTCGCGCAGGCTTTCAAACCACAGGCGGGCGCGGTCGGTATAGGGGGTCCAGTCGGTCATGAAGCGCCCTTGCCAAGCCGAAGCGCATCCGGCAAGGGAAAGCGATGGTTCCCTTTTCGTTCGCGGGTGAAGAACTGGCCTGGGCCGGGCCGCGCGCGCTCTATTGGCCGCGCGAGGCGGCCTTGCTGGTCGCCGACCTGCACCTGGAGAAAGCGAGCTTCTTTGCCGCGCACGGCCAGATGCTGCCACCCTATGACAGCCGCGAGACGCTGGAGCGGGTGGCCGAAGCGATCCGGCTTACCTCTGCGCGGCGGGTCTTCTGCCTGGGCGACAATTTCCACGATCGCCTCGGCCCCGCGCGGCTGGAGCCGCATGCGAGTGGCATGCTCGATGCGCTGACCCGCGCGACCGACTGGGTCTGGGTGGCGGGCAACCATGACCAGGGACAGGTGCCATGCGGCACTGCGGTCGAGGAGCTGGAGGTCGGCCCCTTGGTGCTGCGCCACGAGGCCTTGCCCGGCGAGACGCGCGGCGAGCTTTCTGGCCACTATCACCCCAAGCTGCGCATCGCGGCGCGCGGGCGCTCGGTAGTGCGACCCTGCGCGGTCAGGAGCGAACGCAAGCTGATCCTCCCCGCCTTTGGCGCGCTGACCGGCGGAATGGACGCCGCCGACCCGGCGATCATCGCCGCGATGCGGCCCGCCAAGGCGGTTGATGCACTGCTGGGAGTGCAAGGGCGGCTGGTGCAATATCCGTTGTGGCGGGCTGCGGCGTAAACACTTCCCCAAACCCGCGATTCGCACTAAGGACGCGCGCAGGACCGAATCCACAGGAGACAGAGAGATAGCACCCCCACCCCGGCGCATGTTGCAGCCCCCCGTCAAGAGCGAGCCGCGCTACAATCAGATGATCACCTCCGACAAGGTTCGCGTCATTGACGAGAACGGCGAGAATATCGGCGTGATGTACACCCGCGAGGCGATCGAGCAGGCTGCCGAAGTTGGCCTGGACCTGGTCGAAGTCTCCCCCAACGCCGATCCGCCAGTCTGCAAGTTCCTCGATGTCGGCAAGTTCCGCTACGAGGCCCAGAAAAAGGCCAATGCCGCGCGCAAGTCGCAAAAGACGCAGGAGATCAAGGAGATCAAGATGCGTCCCAACATCGACGACCACGATTACGACGTGAAGATGCGCGCGATCCACAAATTCATCGGCGAAGGCGACAAGGTGAAAGTCACCCTGCGCTTCCGCGGCCGCGAACTGTCGCACCAGCAGCTGGGAATGAACCTGCTCAAGCGGGTGCAGGAAGACACTGCCGAAGTGGCCAAGATGGAAAATTATCCGCGCATGGAAGGCCGTCAGATGCTGATGGTGATTTCGCCGAAGTAACCGCGAAGCTCCTGCCCACGGGGAGGGGCGGCCATGACAGCACAGCGCATCGGTTTCTGGATCGGCCTCGCCGGGATGCTGGCGGCGCTGGTGCTGCCTGCGCCGGCCGGCATGCCGGGCGAGGCCTGGCTCTGCGCGGGGCTGGTCTGGTGGATGGCGGCCTGGTGGATGACCGAGGCGCTGCCGCTGTCCGCCACCGCGCTGCTGCCGTTCATCGTCCTCCCGCTGGCCCGGATCAGCGATGTCAACGCGACCGCCTCGGCCTACTATTCGCCGGTGATGTTCCTGTTTCTGGGCGGGGCCTTTCTGGCCCTGGCGATCGAGCGGACCGGGCTCCACCGCCGGCTGGCGCTGGCGATCCTCTCGCTCGCGAGCAAATCGAACTGGCAATTGCTGCTCGCCGTGATGGCAGCGACTGCATTGATCTCGATGTTCATTTCCAACACCTCGACCGCGCTGATCATGATGCCGATGGGGCTCGCCATGCTCGCGTCGGGCGGGGTCGGAGAGAGCAAGACCGAAGGGATGGCCGGGGCCCTGCCGATGGGCATCGCCTTTGCCGCGACGCTGGGCGGGTTCGGCACTATCGTCGGCACCCCGACCAATGCGATTGCCGTGGCCCTGCTCAAGAAGACCCTCGGGGTCGAGATCAGCTTCCTCGAATGGAGCGCCTATGGCGTGCCGCTGGTGCTACTTTCGGTCCCGCTCGCGGCCCTGATCATCGCCAGGGTCCAGCGCATCGGCGCGGACAGTTTCGATCCCGCAAGGGCGCGCGCCGCGATCCATTTGCCCCCGGCCTGGAGCGAACCGGAACGGCGTCTCGCCCCGATCTTTGTGGCTACCGTCATGGCCTGGGTGGCGATGCCGTGGATCAAGACGCTGGTTCCCGACAAAGCGATCGACGACGGCACCATCGCCGCCATTGCGGGCCTGGCGCTGTTCATCATTCCCGACGGCACCGGGCGGCGGATGCTCAACTGGGACGAGGCCAACCGCGCGCCCTGGGCGGTGATCCTGATGTTTGGCGGCGGCCTGGCGCTGGCAATGGGAATGACCGAGAGCGGGCTCGCCGCCTGGCTCGGTCAGATGTTGCTGCCGCTGAAGGCAGTGCCGCTGCCGATTGTCGCGCTGGTGCTGGTTGCTTTCGTTGTCCTCGTCACCGAATTCGCCAGCAACATCGCCGCGGCAAGCGGGATCATGCCGATTGTTGGGGCGCTGGTTGTCGCGCTGGGGGCCGACCCGATCCTGCTGGCGCTCCCTGCGGCGCTCGCAGCCAGCTGGGGCTTCATGCTGCCGGCCGGGACCGGACCCAATGCGCTGGCCTGGGCGACCGGCCACATCGCCTTGCCCCGCGTGCTCAAAGCCGGGCTGTTGCTCGACCTGGCGGGCGTGCCGCTGATGGTCGGAGTGGTCTGGACCATCGCCTGGCTTTCCTGAACCGGTTGCGGTTGAAATCACTTTCGCGCCCCGGTATGGCAGCGCCTATCCGGTCCCGGAAGGAGATGCGCGCCTGCGGAGGTTAGGCGCGCCAGTGCCCCCGCTGGTCCGCTCAGCTCCCGCCTTCCTGGGAGCGTTGATACCAGGAAGGACGCCACAGATGGCCGACACCCCCACTGATGAGAAGACTCCGGCTCGCAAGCCCAAAGCCGCCGTCACCCGGATCGGCAACCGCGAGCTCTCGCCCGCCACCATGATGATGGGCCACGGCTATGATCCGGTGCTGTCCGAAGGCAGCCTCAAGGCCCCGATCTTTCTGACCAGCACTTTTGCCTTCCCCAGCGCGGCCGAGGGCAAGCGGTTCTTTGAAGGGATCACCGGCAAGGTTCCGGGCGGCACCGACGGGCTGGTCTATTCGCGCTTCAACGGCCCCAACCAGCAGATCCTGGAGGGGCGGCTGGCGCTGTGGGACGGCGCGGAAGAGGCGCTGTGCTTTTCCAGCGGGATGACCGCGATCTGCGTGCTGTTCATGGCCTTCGCTTCAAAGGGCGACGTGATCGTCCATTCGGGCCCGCTCTACGCCGCCAGCGAAGGCTTCATCGCCAAGACGCTGAGCCGCTTTGGCGTAACCTATGTCGATTTCCCCGCCGGTGCGGGCCCCGAGGAGCTGGACGCGGTGATGGCCAAGGCCAAGGCGCAGGCCGCGACGCAAGGCGGCAAAGTGGCGATGGTCTACCTCGAAAGCCCGGCCAACCCGACCAATGCCCTGGTCGATGTCGAAGCGGTGCGCGATGCCCGCGATGCGGCGTTCGGTCCGGACTGTCCGATCGCGATCGACAACACCTTCCTGGGCCCGCTGTGGAGCCGCCCGATCGACCACGGCGCGGACATCGTGGTCTATTCGCTGACCAAATATGTCGGCGGCCATTCGGACCTGGTCGCAGGATCGGTCTCGGGCGCAAGCAAATGGATCACCCCGGTCAGGATGCTGCGCAACACCATGGGCGGGATCGCCGATCCCAACACCGCCTGGATGCTGATGCGCAGCCTGGAGACGGTGGAACTGAGGATGAGCCGCGCTGGCGAGAACGCGGCCAAGGTTTGTGCCTGGCTCAAGGATCACCCCAAGGTCGAATCACTCGGCTATCTCGGAGACATCACCGACCCCCGCCAGCAGGACATCTTTGACCGGCACTGCAGCGGCGCGGGCAGCACTTTCTCGCTCTACATCAAGGGCGGCGAAGCCGAAGCCTTCCGCTTCCTCGACAACCTCAAGATCGCCAAACTGGCAGTCAGCCTGGGCGGCACCGAAACGCTCGCCAGCCTGCCCGCGGCGATGACCCACCTCTCGGTCCCGGACGAGCGCAAGGCCCAGCTGGGGATCACCGACAACCTGGTGCGGGTCTATCGGGATTGAGGACGCGGACGACCTGATCGCGGACTTTGAGCAGGCACTGGCGGCGGTTTAGGCAGAGAGAGCGCCATTCCAAAACCCTTAACCGTCGCCCCGGACTTGATCCGGGGCCCCGCTGGTTCTTGCGCCAAAGCGCTACACCGCAAGGAAGCGGGACCCCGGGTCAAGCCCGGGGTGACGGGTAGGGGAGTTGCAGCGGGGAACTTGCCCAAACAGCCAAGTTCTGCTTTGCCGCCAACATGACCCACGAACCCCACGACAAGCTTCAGAGCGACGCCGACACCCCCGGCGATTCCCGTCTGGTCGAGATCACTGAAGGCCCCTGGGCCGGGTGGCGGCACTGGGAGCCGGTGGACGATTTCGAGGAGCATTCGGGGCCGTTCTACTGCAAGCCGGACGATCAGGGCCTGCTCTGCGGCTTCCGGCCCGATGCCAAGAACCGCAATGGCGGCGGCAATATCCACGGCGGGGCCTTGATGACTTTCGCCGACTATGTGCTGTTCATGGCCGCGCTGGGCGCCGACGTAGAGCTGCACGGGGTTACGCTGACGATGAACTGCGAATTCATCGGCGCGGCCGAGCCAGGCAAGCTGCTGACCGGGCGCGGCGAGATTGTCCGCGCGGGCTTTTCGATCATGTTCGTACGCGGGATGATCGAGGATGAAGGCCGTCCGGTGCTGAGCTTTTCGGCGACGATCAAGAAGCTGAAGCGGCGGGGCTGATCAGCCCTTCCACTCGCGCCGCTCTTCCGCCGCGCGCAGCACCTCGTAGGCCAGTTGCAGCGCCTGAAAAGCCTTGGCGGCGTCCTCATCGCCGGGGCGCAGGTCGGGGTGGACCAGTTTGGCTTTGGCGCGGTAGGCTTTCTTGATCTCTTCGAAATCGGCGTCCGGCGTCAGTTCGAGCAGGTCGAGCGCGCGCAATTCGTCGCGGCTGCGAGTGCCATCGCCCGAGCTCGCCCAGCCATAGTGCGCACTCTCGTGGTAACCGGAATTGTCGCGGTTTTCGTCCGCCTCGCGCTGGGCGGCTTCTTCCTTGCCCAGCCCTTCGAAATAGTCCCAGCCCTGGTTGTATTCGGCGGCGTGGGCCTGGCAGAACATCCAGCGTTCGGGGCTGTTGGGGCTTTTGGGGGCGGGGCAAGTCCCGGCGTCGGTGCAGCCATGCCGGTCGCACAGGCGCACTTCCACGGCATCGCGGCTGCTGCCGTAGCCGCCCCAGCGGGGAAAGCCCCAGTTATCGGATCTGCGCGCGCGGCTCATCAAGACCAGCGATAGGCCTGAAGCAAGGGCGCACGCAAGCCAAAGCTGGCTGGCAACGTGATTTTAAGTTTTCTTTTGCAATGCTGCATTGCGGAACGGACCGGGCGCTCCTATATGTGGCTCAGCCCTCCCCAGGATACCAGACCCATGAGCAACCAACTGAAACTCGCCGCCGCGCTCTCGCTGATGTTGATGACCGGCTTTGCCGTGCTGACGCAGCTGGGCGGCGCGCTTGCCACCCAGCCGCTGATCGGCGGGTAAGTTGTTTTCCGGCTAACGCCGGTGCGGGAAAGCCATCCGGCTTTCCCTGCCAGGCCAGCCCACTCCCCCGGCCCGACCACCCGCAACTAGGGTACCCTATGGGTGGTCGGGCCGGGGGAGTGGGCTGGCCTGGCAAGCTATTCGCGGATGCGAATAGCGCACCTAGTCAATCGTTACAGTAACCGCGCGGCGGTTCTTGGACCAGCTTTCCTCGTTGGAACCCAGCGCCACCGGCCTCTCCTTGCCGTGGCTGACCGTGCCGATCCGCGCCGGATCGATCCCCAGGCTGACCAGGTAGTTCTTGGCCGCATTGGCGCGGCGTTCGCCCAGCGCCAGGTTGTATTCACGCGTGCCGCGTTCGTCGCAGTGGCCCTCGATGGTGATCCGCTTGGCCGGGTACTTGACCAGCCAGACCGCCTGCGCGGCCAAGGCCTGCTGGTCCTGGCCATCGATGTTATAGCGGTCGGTATCGAAATAGATCGTGTCCTGGCCCATCATCTGCGCCACGAAATCGGCCTGGCTACCGGGAACCGGGGCCTGGCTGCCGGTCCCGCCGGTATCGGTCGAAACCGCGCCGCCCGGATCGGGCGGAAGCGAGGCGGGGGCCTTTTTCGAACAAGCCGAAAGCGCCAGGCTGCCGGCGGCCAGGGCCAGGATCAGGGCTGAGCGAGTCTTCATCGGTATCTCCTTTGGACGGCAGGTTTTCCTGTTTGCCCCCATGAGTCAACGTGGTTCACGGACGAAGCGGTCCCCAGGCCGGATCGCTGCCATCGCCGGGCGTTTCCAGCCTGCGCTCGTTCTTGCCGGTGATGTCCACTTGCCAAACCCCGGTCTTGCCGCTGCCGCGCGTGGTGCGGAAGAATTGCAGCACCCGGCCGTTGGGGGCCCAGGTCGGCGCTTCGTCCTGCCAGCTATCGGTCAGATAGCGCAGGCTGCCGCCGCCCGGATCCATCACCGCGATCCGGAAGTTCCCGGCGATATGAGTGAAGGCAATCTGGTCGCCGCGCGGGCTCCATTCGGGCGTGGCGCTACGCCCGCCAAAGAAGCTGATCCGCTTCTGCCCCGATCCGTCCGCGTTCATCACATAGACCTGCTGGCTGCCGCTGCGGTCGCTTTCGAACACGATCCGGCTGCCATCGGGTGAGAAGCTGCCGCCGATGTCGATGCCGGGCGAGTCAGTCAGCTTGACCGCGCTGCCGCCCGCGGCGGGCATCTTGTAGATGTCGGTATTGCCGGCAATCGCCATCGAATAGAGCACCCATTTGCCGTCGGGAGACCAGCGCGGCGCGAACAGCGGGTGCTTGGATTGGAGCAGCAGCCGCTGGGTGTTGCTGGCGAGGTCATAGATGTAGATCCGCGGGCTTCCGTTAAAATAGCTCATGTAGAGGATCTTGCTGTAGTCCGGCGAATAGCGCGGGGTCAGCGCGGTGGTCTGCCCGGTGGTCAGGTAGCGGTGGCCCGCCCCGTCCGAATCCATCACCGCCAGCCGCTTCATCCGCCGGTCCTTGGGGCCGGTTTCGGCGATATAGGCGATCCGGCTGTCAAAGAACGGGTTCTCTCCCGAGAGGCGCGAATAGGCCATGTCCGCGCACTTGTGCGCGGCGCGGCGCCATTCGCCGGGTGGCACGGTCCACCCCGCCTTGGCCAGCTGCTGGCCCAGCGACACGTCATAGAGGTAGCACCCCACAGTGACATTGCCGCCCGCCTCGGCCCGGACATAGCCCTGCAGCAGCATATCGGTGCCGCGCGTCTGCCAGCTGCCGTAGTCGGGTGCCTGGACCTGACCCAGCGCCGGCTTGGGCAGACTGCCGGGGCCGGTCGGCTTGAACAGGCCGTTGTTGCGCAGATCGCTGTAGATCACCGAAGCCACCGAAAAGCCCAGCGCCGAGGTGGTCCCGGCGCTGGTTTGCGTCGGCACATCGGCGTTGGTGGCGAAGGCGGGGATGGCGATTTTCGCGTCGTTGCCAAGCGTGCCTACAACTTCCTCGACATTCTCAGGTGGCGAATCCGATGCCGTCGGCACTTGCGCCATGACAGTCGGCGACCAAACCGTCAGGGCGATGCCAGCCCCAAAGAGAAGCTTCATTTTGGCAAGCATTACTGTTTCCTCAATCGCAAAACGCGCAGTTTCCATTCATTATAGAATTCAGGCGGCAGGCCTCTGAATGGGGCCGCAAGTTTGATCGACCGGATCGCGCAGGCTTTGAAAGGAGCAACTTGAGCGCGGTTGGCAGGTGTAATTGAGTCCGGGGAAACTGTCGGCTCGCCAATGGACGCAATCGTGCCATCAATTGCGAGCGTGAACCGCACTTCGACGCGCAGCTTTTCAACGTCGAGGCCGCTAACCCCGCAAGAATTCCAATAGCCCAGAACCTTGTTGCCGATCATTGTTTGCCAAGATGACCTCTGTTGGCCAGTCGCAGTGGCCGGCAAGCTTTGCGCCTTGCCCTGGGTCGTGGCGCCAGGCATGTTCTTGAACATATCATCGAACGACGTGGCACCCGGTTTGGCCCCAGGCTTGGGCGGCACCTTCTGCGCAACTTGCGTCTGCTTAGCGGCAGGCTTGACCGGCTGCGCGGCGGGCTTGGCGGCTACCTTGGCGGGAGCCGGGGCCGGACGCGGCGGGACCGGTGCGGGTTTGGCCACTGGCACCGGCTCGGCCGCGGGCGGCGGAGGAGTCTCGCCGATCTCGGGACCCTTGTCGGGCGCGGCTTCGACTTGCGGGGCGGGGGCGGCCGAAGTCAGGCCGACTTCGTCGCTGATCGTCACCGTCATCCGCTCAGGGGGCGGCGGCGGCGCGGCCGGTTCCTGCCAGATCAGCCAGGCGAACAGCGCCGCATGGCCCGCCAGCGCGAGGGCCAGTCCGAGCGATTCTTCGCGGCGGAGCGTGGTTGCGGCCATGGTTAATCGCTAAGGCGCGCTAACTGAACTGTTGGTGACCAGCGAGATGGTGTTGCAGCCCGCGCGGTTGAGCGCACCCATCACTTCCATCACCTTGCCATATTCGAGCGCCCGGTCGGCGCGCAGGTTGACCTGCTGCTTCTCGCCCGCGCCGCAGGGCAGCGCCGCGATCCGTGTCGCCAGCGTGCCGGGATCGACCGGCTGCCTGTCGATATAGACCGTGCCATCGGGCGTGATCGACAGGTCGATCTGGCTGGGCTTCTGGTCAAGCGGCTTGGCGCTGCTGTCGGGCAGTTCCAGCGGCACGCCGGAATTGAGCAGCGGGGCGGTGACCATAAAGATGATCAGCAGCACCAGCATCACATCGACCAGCGGGGTGACGTTGATCTCCGCCATTGGCGCGCGGCCGCGGCGGGTGCGGCGTTTGGGAGAGGTCATTGCCATCTCTAGAGTCTCCCCCTCTGGGGGAGGTGGGCCGCCGGAGGCGGGTCGGAGGGGGGCATGCCGAATTGCGCGCGGCAGCGCGCAGCCGCTACCGCGGCTTTCTTGGTGCCGCCCCTCTCCGTCAGCGCTGCGCGCTGCCACCTCCCCCAATGGGGGAGTTTCTTGAGTGAGGTCATCCCCATCACAGCGCCTCCAGCTCGCGGCTGAGGCTGGCGTGGAGCTTGTCGGCGAAGCGTTGCAGCCGCGCCTCGATCTGGTCCACCCGGTGGGTGAAGCGGTTGTAGGCAATCACCGCCGGAATCGCGGCGAACAGCCCGATCGCGGTGGCGAACAAGGCTTCCGAAATCCCAGGCGCGACGACTGCCAGCGATGAGTTCTGCTGCTGGCCGATCTGGAAGAATGAGTTCATGATCCCCCAGACGGTCCCGAACAGCCCCACGAACGGGGCAACCGCACCGACCGTGGCGAGGAAGTTGAGCCGCTCGGACAGTTTCTCGGCCTCCCCGGCAATCGCGCTGTCCATCGCCTGGGCCAGCCGCTCGCGCGTGCCCTGCTTGTCGATCCCCTTGCCGCTGACCGAGCGGCGCCATTCGGCCAGCCCCGCACCGGCAACCTTGGCCGAGGGCACATCGCCCTTGTCGCGTTCGGCCTGGAAGGCATCGATATCGGTGGCCTTCCAGAAATCGCGTTCATAGGCATCGCAATTGCGGCTGACCGCGCGGTGGCGCAGGCCGAAGGACACGACGATCGCCCAGACCCAGATCGAGGCCAGGATCAGCCCGGCCATCACCAGCTGCACGACGATATCGGCATCGAGGAACAGCTTGAGCGGATCGAGGTGTTTGGGCGCGGCGGCGGCCACGGACAGGAGCGAGAGAGCGGTCATGAAGTTCCTTCGATGGCAATGGTCTTGAAAGCCGC
>PNJT01000039.1 GCA_013822005.1 Novosphingobium sp.
CCCAAAGTGCGGATGGTCTCGCTGACCGGCGACGTCGCGACAGGCCGCAAGATCCTTGAGGCCGTGGCCCCGACGATCAAGCGCACCCATTTCGAACTCGGCGGCAAGGCCCCGGTGATCGTGCTGGCGGATGCCGACGTCGCGGCTGCGGTCGAGGCGATTGCCGAAGGCGGCTATTACAACGCCGGGCAGGACTGCACCGCGGCTTGCCGGGTTTACGCCCACGCCAGCATACACGACCGGCTGGTGGCCGAACTGCAAGCCGCGGTCGAAGCGATCACGATTGGCGATCCGATGGCAGCCGGAACCGCGCTGGGCCCGCTGATCACCGCTCGCCAGCGCGACCGGGTCGATGGCTTCGTCGCCCGCGCCTCGGCCGATACGCCGGCCGAAGTGGTGACCGGCGGCTATGTCCCCGAAGGCCCCGGCTTCTATTACGCCCCGACGCTGATCGCTGGCGCACGCCACAGCGACGAGATTGTCCAAAAGGAAGTGTTCGGCCCGGTGGTTTCGGTGACCCGCTTCGATGAAGACTCGCAGGCGCTCGATTGGGCCAATGACTGCGAATACGGCCTCGCCAGCTCGGTCTGGACCCGCGATGTCGGCAAGGCCTCGCATTTCGCCTCGCGGCTGGAATATGGGGTGACCTGGATCAACACCCATTCGGTCAACGTCACCGAAATGCCGCATGGCGGGGTGAAGAGTTCGGGCTATGGTTCGGACCTGTCGGTCTATTGCCTGGAACACTATATGACCACGCGCCACGTGATGATGAAGCACTAGCGAGATGCGCCCAACTTCCCACCTCCCTCGTCACCCTGAACTTGTTTCAGGGTCCATCAAGCCGGTGGCCCATCGTGCAGTTGGGCAGCAAGGCGGCGCGGTTTGGTTTGGAGTGGTGAAGGCGGGGCTAACCGACGGATGGACCCTGAAACAAGTTCAGGGTGACGGATTGAGTGGGTGGAATCTAAAGCTAGGATCGAAGCTATGAGCAGCCGCCCCGTCCTTGGCGTGATCGCCTGCCAGCGCACCGTTGGCGTCGAGCCTGCGCAGGCGGTGATGGAGCGCTATATCCGTGTCGCGATGGTCCATGCCGATGTCGCGGCGCTGATCGTGCCTTCGCTGCCCGACCTGATGAGCGCGGCCGAAGTCGCCCCCCGGCTCGACGCGATCCTGCTGACCGGCAGTCCCTCGAATGTCGATCCGGCCCACTACCAGGACGAAGGCGGTGAAGGCCCGTTCGATCCCGGCCGCGATGCCATTGCGCTATCGCTGGTCGAGCGGATGATCGATGCCAGCAAACCAGTGTTCGGGATCTGCCGCGGCTTTCAGGAAATCAACGTCGCCCTGGGCGGCACCTTGCGCCGCGACACTTCGGCCAGCGACGAGCTGCTGCGCCACCATGCCCCCGACGGCGTGTCGTTCGACGCGATGTTCGATCACTTGCACCCGGTTCACCTCAGCGAAGGCGGGATGCTGGCGCAGGCGTTCGGCAAAAGCGAGCTGGAGGTCAATTCGGTTCACTACCAGGGTGTCGGGCGTCTTGCGCCGGGGCTGGAGGTTGAGGCCAAGGCCCCCGATGGCCTGATCGAAGCCTATTCGGCCCGCCCCAACGGCGCCCCGGTGATCGCCGTCCAGTGGCATCCCGAATGGGACGCCAGCGCCAATTCCGACAGCGCGGCCTTCTTCCGCCTGCTCGGCCGTGCTATGCGGGGCGAGGTATGAACACCCGCGTCACCCGCACCAATCGCTTCCTGGCCCGGACCGGCTTCTCTCCCTGAAAAGGCGTGCCCACCCGCACGCCAGTTTCAGACTCAATACCAAGGGAGAACACCATGCCCCGCAATTACGATATCGCCGAACTCAAGCGCCTTGACGTTGCCCACCACTTGCCCGCGCAGGCCGACTGGCAGGAAATCGAGAACCTGGGCGGCAGCCGGATCATCACCCATGCCGAGGGCTGCTACATCCACGATGGCGACGGCAACCGCATCCTTGATGGCATGGCCGGCCTGTGGTGCGTCAATGTCGGCTATGGCCGCGAGGAACTGGTCGAGGTTGCCGCCGAGCAGATGCGCGAGCTGCCCTACTACAACTCCTTCTTCAAGACCGCGAACCCGCCAACGGTGCTGCTCGCCCACAAGATCGCCAGCCTGACACAGAACCGGCTGCCGCACGTGTTCTTCAACAGCTCAGGCTCGGAAGCCAACGACACCATGTTCCGCCTGGTCCGCCAGTACTGGAAGCTGAAGGGCGAGCCGAAGCGCAAGGTCTTCATCAGCCGCTGGAACGCCTATCACGGCTCGACCGTGGCCGGGGTTTCGCTGGGCGGCATGAAGGCGATGCACCCAATTGGCGATTTGCCGATCCCGGGGGTCGAGCATGTCCGCCAGCCTTACTGGTTCGGCGAAGGCTTTGGCGAAGACCCTGCGGCATTTGGCAGCGCCTGCGCCCAGGCGATCGAGGATCGGATCCTCGAAGTCGGGCCCGAGAACGTCGCGGCCTTCATCGGCGAGCCGGTCCAGGGCGCGGGCGGGGTGGTGATCCCGCCGGCCAACTACTGGCCGCAGGTTGAGGCGATCTGCCGCAAGTACGGCATCCTGATGATCTGCGACGAAGTGATCGCCGGGTTTGGCCGCACCGGCCAGATGTGGGGCCACGAAACGATGGGGGTCAAGCCCGATATCATCGCCATGGCCAAGGGGCTGTCATCGGGCTACCTGCCGATCAGTGCGGTCGCGGTCTCGGCTGAGATCATCGAGGTGATGAAGACCGGCGGCGATTTCGTCCACGGTTATACCTATTCAGGCCACCCGGTCTGCGCCGCAGTGGCGCTGCGCAATATCGAGATCATGGAGCGCGAAGGGCTGGTCGAAAGGGTCCGCAGCGAAACCGGGCCGTACCTCGCCAAGGCACTCGCGGCGCTGAACGACCATCCGCTGGTGGGCGAAGTGCGCTCGATCGGGCTGCTCGGCGCGGTCGAGATCGTCGCCGAGAAAGGCACCAACAAGCGCTGGGGCGGGGCCGAGGGCAACGCCGGGCCGGTGGTCCGCGATCGCTGCATCGCGAACGGCCTGATGGTCCGCGGGATCCGCGACACGATCGTGATGTGCCCGCCGCTGGTAATTTCCACTGCCGAGATCGACGAGCTGGTCGGGATCATCCGCAAGGCGCTCGACGAGGCGCTGCCGCTGCTAAAGGCGTTGTAAGGGAGAGACTGCATGTCCATTTCACCGCTGCTGCGCCAGCAATGCACCATCGGCGGCGAATGGGTGGACGCCGATAGCGGCGAGACCATCGCGGTCACCAACCCGGCCACCGGCGAGCATTTGGGGACCGTCCCCAAGTGCGGCGCGGCCGAGACTCGCCGGGCGATCGACGCGGCCGAGGCGGCGATGCCTGCGTGGAAGGCCAGGACTGCCAAGGATCGCGCGGGCGTGCTGCGCAAGTGGTTCGACCTGATCATGGCGAACCAGGAGGAGCTGGCGCGGATCCTGACCATGGAACAGGGCAAGAGCCTGGCCGAAGCCCGCGGCGAGATTGCCTATGGCGCCAGCTTCATCGAATGGTTCGCCGAAGAGGGCAAGCGGCTCTACGGCGATGTCATCCCCGGGCACATGGCCGACAAGCGGATCGTGGTGCTCAAGCAGCCGATTGGCGTGACCGCCGCGATCACCCCGTGGAACTTCCCCAACGCGATGATCACCCGCAAGGCCGGCCCGGCGCTGGCTGCGGGCTGCCCGATGGTGATCAAGCCGGCCGCGCAGACGCCCTTTTCGGCGCTGGCGCTGGCCGTGCTGGCTGAGCAGGCCGGGATCCCCAAGGGGCTGCTTTCGGTGGTGACCGGCAGCGCCAGCGCGATTGGCGGGGAGATGACCTCGAACCCCAAGGTCCGCAAGCTCAGCTTCACCGGATCGACCGAGATCGGCCGCCTGCTGATGCGCCAAAGCGCGGACACGATCAAGAAGCTCAGCCTGGAACTGGGCGGGAACGCCCCGTTCATCGTGTTCGGCGATGCCGATGTCGATGCGGCGGTGGCGGGCGCGATGGCATCGAAGTACCGCAATTCGGGCCAGACCTGCGTCTGCACCAACCGGCTCTATGTGCAGAGCGGGGTCTATGATGAGTTTGTCGGCAAGCTGGCCAAAGCTGCTTCGGCGCTCAAGGTCGGCAACGGGATGGATGCGGGAACCGAACAGGGTCCGCTGATCGATGCCAATGCTGTCGCCAAGGTCGAGGAACACGTCGCCGATGCGCTGGCCAAGGGCGCGACTTTGCTGGCGGGCGGCAAGCGCCATGCGCTGGGCGGGACCTTCTTTGAACCGACCGTGCTGGCAGGCGTCACTCAGGACATGCTGGTTGCCAGCGAGGAGACCTTCGGGCCGCTCGCCCCGGTGATTCGCTTCGAGAGCGAAGACGAAGCGATTCGCATGGCCAACGACAGCGAATTCGGCCTCGCGAGCTATTTCTATTCGCAGAACCTCAGCCGGGTCTGGCGGGTCGCCGAGGCGATCGAAAGCGGCATGGTTTGCGTAAATTCGGGGATTCTTTCAACCGAGGTCGCGCCGTTTGGCGGGGTCAAGCAATCGGGTCTGGGGCGCGAAGGATCGCGCTATGGGATCGATGAATACGTTGAAATGAAATACCTTTGCATCACGATCTGACCCGCTGAGGCAGCCGGAAAGGCGCAAAAAACGGCCATTTCGCTAAGCTGCGGTTAACCCTTCCGGGTGACCTGCCATTGAGGTTAGCACCTTATTGAGCATCCCGACGAAACTCGGGAGGCCGTTTTATGAAGCTCACCAAAATCGCCCTGGCCGCTGCCGGCCTGTGCGTTACCGTAGTGCCCGCGGGCGCTTTTGCTCCGTCGGTCGATGTCGGCTCGGCGCAGTTCACCATCGGGGTTGTCGGCTATGTGCCGGTGATCTGCCGCGCCAGCGTTGAAGCCGGCTCGGTCGCACCGGTCGCGGGCACCACTTCGCTGGGCCTGCTCAAGGAATTCTGCAACAGCCCGACCGGCTACCGCGTCGTGGCTGACTATTCGCCGGCGCTGGCCCAGGCCAAGCTGATCGTCGATGGCCAGGTGGTGCCGCTGCACGAGGATGGCTCGACCGTGGTGAGACAGTCGAACAGCGCGGCAATCGCCGATCATACCCTGGCGCTCGAGCTGCCCGAGAACGGTCAGGTCGGCAACATCAGCTTCCGCATCGAACCGCGCTAAGCGCGGGTTCCCTCGCGGCCCGAACAGCAAGACCCCGGCCCGCCCCAAGGCGGACCGGGGTCTTTGCCTGTCCAGGCGATCAGAAGCCAGTGAGGCTGTAGGTCGCGCAGGCGTTGGTGCCCGGATCGCTGTAGACCAGCGGGGTCACAGTGATTGTCAGCACGTCGGTATAAGTGGGTGAGGGGTTCTTGCCCTGCCCGCCTTCCAGCAGCTTGGCCTGGATTGGCAGGACATTGCCCATGGTAGAAAGCGTTGCACGCTGGCAACTGCGGCTGATTGCAGTAGCACCTGGGGTTGGCGTGCTGGTGCTGTCCACTTCCGTGCCCAGGAAGCGCAAGCGGTAGTCGATCTTGTCATTGGTGACCGCAGCCCCGGGCTTGAACAGCTTGAAGGCGTTCTGCGAGGACAGCGTCACCGAATAGGCGCCCGAGCTTTGCACGAAGACATGGTTCGACGGGTTGGTCCGCTGCGGCGTACCGGGCAGCGAAGCCGTGGTGATCGCCCCGATCTCGCCAAAGTCGAGCGCGGTACCCGCATAGTAGGTGCGCAGCGCCGACAACACGGTCACCGGGAAGACCACGGCATTGGGGAAGCTGCCGGTTTGGGTCTGGTTGTTGTACGCGCCGCCCGACATCTCGCAGGCAAAGAAGGCATCGAAGGCCAGGTTCTGCACTGCGCCCAGGTCGAGATTAGCCGGCAAATTCACTTGGAAGGTAACCTGCACGGTATCCGAAGCAGCATTGTTTCCGGTGAATTCGATCTTGAGGAAGCGGTTGGAGCCCGACGGGGTGATGTTGATCGGGGTCAGCGTCGGCGCAGCTGCCGCGTAGTTGTAGAAGATATTCAGCCCGATTCCGGTGATGTTGGCCGAACCCGCGACCGATTGCGGAATGATCTGGGTTCCATTGGCGGCCGCGCCGGTCGAGGGATTGGCCTTCAGATAGAAGTTGACCTCACTGGTCTTGCCACCGCCGCCCGGGTTCACGCGGGTGATGTTCATCGAAATATTGGTCGAGGCCAGCCCGGACGGGTTGAATGGATCGTAGACTGCCGGCGAAGCGGTTGCACTTCCGGTGATCCCACAGGCGGTCTGGGCCTGAGCTGTAGTGGCGAACCCCGCTGCCAAGGTGCTGAGCACCAAAGCGAGGCCGCGCATGATCTTCACAAGTTTGGGCATCTTCAACGTTCCTTAGTCGGCATGATCTCACCCACCCGGACGACGCCTTCGGCGTCGGCCGGAATGGTAATGACATACACCGAATTCTTGCCGTCGAGCATTTCGATTCGCCACTGTCCCGGAGCGAGACCAGTTGCGCCGAAGCGGCCCTGACGGTTGGTGAATACAGTAACCGGCGGACGATCCGGGTGGGCCAGTTCGACGGCCTTGCCCGCGACCAGCGCGACCGGCTGACCATCCGCGTCGAGCATCGTGCCCATCGCGGTGACGTGATAGTCCGAACCGACCTGCAGCACATAGCCGCTGCGATAGGCCGGGAAGAGCTTGTACGAGCCCTGGCCGATATCGACCCCGGCTGGCGCGCCATCGACATCGACAGTGACGGTGCGGTCTGAATAGGATGACAGGCTGGGCATGGTTGCAGCTCCCAAGCCATCGGTGCGGGCGATCAGGCCATAAGGCGTCGGATCGACCACCACCTTGCCGCCCTTCAGGCTCTTGTGCCCTTTGACCAATGCGAAACTGTCATAGATCGGCCGCCCGATCGAAACCGTACCATCGGCGATCGCCAGCGAGGTGCCGAACCGGAACGAGGTCCGCTGGCTGGTGCTCGATCCCCAGTCGCCGTTGAAGCTGCCGAAGTGGCTGATGCCAAGTTCGGCGCGGTTGCCGAAGTAGTTGGCGTTGACCGATGCGCTTGACCCGAAATCGGTCCGCTCGACATCCGCGGTCACGTTGTAGCTGCCCACCCCGGTGCCGCTGAGCGTCTGGAACGAAACGCGCTCGCGGTTGTTGCGGCTGTCATATTCCGAGCGCAGGCTTGATCTGCGGCCAAGCCGCACGGTCACGGTAATGAACCCGCTGATTTCGTTGCCGCGGCTGTCTTGGGTATAGCGCAGCTCGGCGGTCAGGCTGCCGATCGGCGAGAACCGCCAGCCGCCCGAGAGGCTGTAGCTGTGGATGTCGGGATTGACCCCGCGGCCCTTGGAAAAGCGCGCCTGGGCCCCGGCATAATAGTTCTGGTTGAAGGCATGGGTATAACCCCCGCCCACTTCATACTGATACTGGTTGTTGGCCAGAAAGAAGCTGACCGGAGCGAACTTGCGGCTGCGATGTTCGACGAACAGGTTGAAGGTATCGGCCTGGCCATCGCTGTGCTGCAATTGCCGCTGGAACGTGGCTTGCAAGGCATAGCCATCGCCCCAGCCTTTGGTATTGCTGAAGGCGGCCTGGGTGCCGATCGTGCCGACCGAAGTGCCGAACACGGCTTCGACCCCGCCCATCCGGATGAACTCGTCGGCCTGAAAATTCGCCCCCAGAGTCACCCGATCACTGATCCCGCGGCGATAGAAGCCCGAAACGATCCATTCGTCGGAGTAGTTCGGCCCGGACAGCCCAAGCGGAGCCTTGACCCCGGCATAGAGGCCGAACTCGCTCAGCCCTTTGCCCAGCTGGGTCTGGTCGAGGAACAGGTTGAAGCGCAGCACCTCGTTGCGGCCGGTATCGTCGAGCACGTTGAGGCGGATGTCGTTGCCGCCCTGGGCGAAGGGGAAATCGCGCAGGTTGTAATTGCCCGGCCCCAGTTGGATCCGGCGGACCTGCTGACCGTTGACATAGACCTCGACCGTCGAGGGCCGGGCGAGCGTAAAGGTGCGGTCGCCGCGCGGACGGATGATCCTCTGCGGATTGAGCACCGAATAGGAGCGGAAGATCGAGAGACCCGCAATATCCGGCGCGGCCTGGAAGCCGCGGCCCTGGGTATCGAGGTCACCGGCCGAATAGCGCACCAGGTTCTTGGTATCGTCAAAGACCAACCGGTTGCCGAGCCGCTGGAAATCGACCCCGTTGTTGCCAGGCGACCAGATCGCATCGCCTTCGAGCACCGGTCCGCCCAGCCGCATCGCGCCGTTGAGCAGAAACACCGGCTCTTCGAACCCGGTGTTGGGACCTTGTCCGTAAAGGTCAACCGATCCGCGGATGTTGAGATAGGCGCTGAACTTGGCCGGCTGGACATAGTTGCCGATCGAGCGCCGATCGAGCGCCGAAACCGACAGGCTGCGCGACGCGCGCTTTTCAACCGGGATTTCGAACCGCAGCTCAAGCGTGCGCGGATCGTAGGTGACCAGGATGCCGACCGAGGCGAAATCCTGCGGCCCGACAGTGGGCTTGCCCGCCAGGTTCGAGCGCAGCGCGGTCAGCACGTTGCCGGCCAGCACCGGCTCGAGCACTTGCAAGGTACGCTCGGCCGGGAAGCTGAGCGAATCGTCCGCGCCGATCGTCAGCGGCATGTCGCCCAGATAGGCCGGGCCATCCTTGGCGGGGACCGTCAGGATGATCGCACGCCCGGTCGGGTTGAGCCGTTCGGTCCGCGCCGCCGGTGCCTGGGGTGCCGACGACTGGTCCTCGCCGGTTCCGGCCATGGCAGGCTGGGCCAGCGCTGCCAGGCTCGCGCCGATCAGCAGTCCGAGATGTTTACCCCCGTGAGCCATAAGTCAGTTGTCGAGCGAAAAGCTCGCCTCCACGCTGCCATCAGCGACCGGCAGCTCGACCGGCACCGTCACACGCCGGGTCTGGCCACCGCCAATCAGGCCGAAACCCATTGATTGCTGGATTTCGGCACCCGAAAGGGTCTTGCTGAACACTTGCGCACCCGATTTATCGCGTTCCACCAGGCGCAGGCGGCCATTCGACAGATAGCCATGCGCCGGGGATTCGTTGTTGACTGTCAGCACTGCCACGGTCTTGCCGTCGGCGTTCTTGGTCAGTTCAGCGCCTTGCACCGTCAACTTCGGCTTGACCCCGTTGGGACCGATGCTGACCAGAACCTGGAAGTTGTAGAGGATCTGGATCGCCGATTGGCCTTCGGGCAGCTTGATCGGCAGCTGGGCCACAGTGACGTAATAGTGCTTGCTGCGGGCCAGCGCCGGATCGCCGACGTACTGGACGCGGAAGGTCTGGGTCTGGCCCGGCTGGATGATGGTCTGCGGCGGGAAGACCAGCAGATCGCCAGGATCCTTGCCGGTCTGCTTGACCCCGTCGGTGCCCAGCTCAAGTTCCTGGATGGTCAGTTCGACCGGCAGCGGGTTGGCGAAGGTATTCTCCACCGTGATCACCTGGCTCTGCCCGCGCCCGGCGGTCTGCAGATCGATCACCACCGGCTGCACGGTCATCGCCGAAGCCGCGCCAACCGGGACGATCGCTGCGCAAAACATGGTTAACGCAAGTTTCAATTTGAACTTCACTTCGTTCTCCTCCCGCAAAGCGGGTCAATCAATTGGCTGGCCGGATCTCGACGACGACAGAGTCGGTATAGGTACCGGCAACAAGCGGCTGGGTGCCCTGCGGCACGGCAATATCGACCAGCATCTCGCCTTTGGCCGGTTGGCCCTGCGCCAGTGTGGCGCTGTTGCCGCCGCCGCCGACCGAGGCAGTCTGGCCCTGCCACTGGACCGAGACGCCATAGGTCTGGAATTCGGCAAAGCCACCACTGTTGCGGCCCGGATTGGCACCTTCGCGCAGCAGCCCGCCATTGGCGCTGCGCAGCGTGACGCGGTGCGATGCATTGCAGACCACCGGCAGCGCCAGCGCGATCGAACTGGCCCGCGAAGTTGCCGTCACAGAATCGACCAGCGCGGGGAACACCACCACGCCGCCCGAGGGGCCGTTGCTCTGGAATGTGGCATTGGCCTGGCTGGTGACGCGCGCCGCATTGGCCACGCAGCCCACCGGCGCATCGCCAAACAGCTCAAGCTTCTGTGAAGCCCGGTCCAACTGCTGCGCCTGGGCACCGGTAGCACCCACCACGGCAGCCAGGGCGAAGATCGACAGCGCGCGCATCAGCGGGGCTCCAGGAATATGCGCACGGTATCGACATAAGTGCCGGCCACCAGCGGTGCGCGGATTTCAACGTTCGAAGCGCCTTCTTCGATTGCGATCCGCAGGTTGAAATCCCCTGCAACCGCATTCTCGACCGGAAAGACCCGTTGTGACATGACGCGCAGCTTGCCGGTCGTCGCCATGCGACCGGTAATCGGCCCCCATCTGATCTCGGCGGTATAGGGCACTGCATAGGCAAAACCGCTGGCCCGATCGCTGATCCGCTCGTCAACCGGCCACAGCCCGTTGTTCTTGCTTTCGATCCTGACCTGGTGCGGAAAGTTGCAGACCGCTTCGAAATTGATCGTGGCGCTGGCCGCGCGCACCGCCAGGGTGGCGGGATCGGTGAACTGGATGATCCGCAGCGTATCGCCGTCAAGCCCGGCGATGTTGTTGAGCCCGCCCGGCTGGATCCGGCCCGGCTGGATCGCGCAGGTCCGCGGCACCGATCCGGTCACCGGCATGTTGCGGGTGGCCGAAGTGGGTTGCTGGGCCTGGGCTGGCAGGACCAGCACCAGCGCGGTCAGCGGGGCAAGGAGGATTGCGCTACGCATGTCAGTTCACCGCCGCGATGGTCACGGTCACCAGACCGCGATAGTCATTGTCGGCAACCAGCCGGAGCGAATTGCCGCCGGTGGTTGCAAAGCCGGAAATCGCCACCGTGATATCGCCGGTAAAGGCAGTTGCACGGCTTTGGGTCGCAGCGGCATTGCTGGCCGCCCCGGTGTTGTAGCTGGCCGGGGTGGTGGTCCACCCGCTGGCGGTCGCGGTATAGTCAACCGCCTTGGCAAAACCGGTCGGCGCGGCCGCGGTAAAGTTCTGTGCGACCAGCGGCGTGGCGCTGACCGTGATCGTGCTGCGGCTGGTGCAGAGCGAACCGACCAGCAGCTTGGGCGGCGCGTTCAGATCATTGCGCAACTGGCCAGTGGCGGTGTCGATCAGAACGCCCAGGTCAAACGAACCCGCGCCGCTCAGCGTCCCGCCAAAGCACATCGGCGGAGCGGTGCCGACCACACTAACGGTTTTGGTGTCGGTATCCGACTGGGCCAACGCGGTGCCCGGCAGGGCCAGGGCCAGCGCGAAAGCAATGAGGGGAAGCAGTTTGGTCATCTTCAGCCTCAATCTGGGATCGCAGCCGGGCCGAGGGTCACGATCACGGTTCCGGTATAGCTGCCCGCGACCAGGACCAGATCGCCCGGCGTGGTGAAATTCGACAAAGTCAGCGTGATTTCCGCCAGCTTGGGCAGCGGCTGAATCGTCCCGGTGCCGGTCGCGGTCGGCGAGGTGCCGTCGCGCAGCGCATTGCTGGTCGCGGTGCTGGAACCCGAGGCCCAGTTGCTGGCCGAAGCGGTGTAATTGACCGCGCGGGCAAAGCCCGGCTGCGGCGCGGAAAGATCGTCCGAGCGCAGCGCGGTGGTATCGACCCGCACGACCGAACCGGCGAAATTGCAGTGGCTGGCGGGCAAGGTCACAACGCGCGGCGCGATCGTGTCGATCCGCCCGGTGCGCGGACCCGATGCGGCCGAGATCTGGCCCAGGTTGACCAGCGCCGGATTGGGATCGCCCAGGATGCAGACCGGGGTCACTCGCCCGTCGATTCCGACGGTTCCCGTAGCCGTGCTCTGCGCCAGCGCCGGGGCGGGCAGCAGGGCCAGGGCCAGGAATGCGAGGCTGACAGTCTGCTTCATGGGACGTCCCAATTCCTTTGCTGCATCGATGCCGGTCAGAGGCTCGGCGAGAGCGTGACTTGCACGTTTCCGGTGTAGGCACCGGCAACCATCAGGCCGTTGGTCGGCGAGGAAGCGGCCGACAGGACCACCACGATGTTGCCGGTGAACTGGCCCACGGTCGATGCGGTCCCAGCGCCAGCCGTCAGGCTGGAGTCGTTGGCACTGATCGCATTGGCCGTGGCCGTTCCGGTATAGTCCACGCGGTTGTCGAACTCGGCCGTCGCGGCAGTCGCCGTGGTCAGCTGGGTCGTGGTGACCGTCATCGAAGCGGCGGTGTTGTTGCACCAGCCGGTCAGAGTGGCGGTCTTGCCGTTGACCTTGCTGACATCCAGCTTGCCGTTGCTGGCCAGCGAGAGCTCGCCAAGCGAGATCGTCGCGTTGGGCAGGGTGAACATGCAGCGGCCAGCTACCGAACCGTCGATGTTGACCGTGCCCGTGGCGCTCTGGGCAAGGGCCGGACTGGCCGCCAGGATGGCGGGCAGTGCGGCGAGGATCAGGATCTTACGCATGGACTATGCCTCCAGTCGGTCGCGCTCAGTTCGGCGCAATGACCACCACGATGCTGCCCGTGTAGGTCGGGCTGGCAACCAGCAGGTCGGTCGCATTATTGGTGCGATAGTTGCTGGTGGTGATCGAGACGTTGCCGGTCGAGTTGGCGAGGCTGCTGCCAACCGCGGTGGCGGCAAGGGCTGCGTTCGACGAGTCGTTCAAGAACGGGCCGTTGTTGGCAGCGATAGTGGTGAGTGCAACCGAGGCCTGGAAGTCGATCGAGTTGTCATAACCCGACGAAGCCGTGGCGGTGGTCGCCAGTGCAGTCGAATCGACCGAGATGGTCGGGGCGGCCGAATTGCACTTCACGGTGAAGCTCTTGGTCCCGAAAGCACTCGCCAGGTCGGTACGCAGGGTGCCGTCGGCCACGGCCAATTCGCCGAACGCGACGGTGTCGGTGAAGGTCGAGCCGCTGCCCGGCGAAACGAAGCACTTCGACGCAACCGAACCGGTCAGGTTGATGGTGCCGGTTACCGACTGGGCAGCAGCCGGGGTTGCAACGGCCGCAGTGGCCAGCAGAGCGATGAGAGCAATCTTCTTCATGGCATTCTTCCTTTTCAAAGCCGGACATCTCGGCACTCATTCAACTTCCCGGCCAATCGTCCGCCAGGGCATTCGCTTTCCCCCTAACTCGAGGGCGATACTGTCACGATCAGCGTATCGTTATAGGTCCCCGCCATCAGGATGTCGGGACCGGGAAAGGCTGGCGCGGAAACGGTAACCTTGGAGCCCGCCAGGCCGACCGAGCGCGGCACAAACTGGCCGTTGCTGGTGCTGGCGGTGCCCTTGAAGGTGCAGGCCGTCGGGCCCAGCGCCTGGTCGATCCCCGCCACCGGGCAGCTGGTGCTGACCGTGCCCGAGTTGGTGCCGTCGTTCCACGGCAAGGTCAGCCCGACCGTATAGGGGGCCTTGACCTGGTATCCGACCGGAGCCGCCCCTGCGGTCTTGAGCGCGCCGTTCTGCGAGGAGACGGCGATCCGCCAGGGGGCGGTGCAATTGACCGTGAAGGGAACGTCGAAGGTCCAGGCGGTGGTATCGATCGCCCCGGCGTTGAGATTGGCATTGGGTTCGCTGCCCGGCACGAAGCCGCAGCTGCCGCCGACCGAAGCGGTCACTGGCACGTTGATGACAGCTTGCGCCGGTCCCGCATAGACATAGCCGACCAGCGCCGGATCGCGATAATAGGCGGTGATGGGGGCCGTATCGGCAAGGGCCGGAGCGGCCTGCGCAGCCAGGACCAGAGCCCCTGCCAGCGCCGCTGCGTTCCTCCCAAAGATGCCACGCCCATTGAGCATCACAAACATACTCCGCACAAACCCCATCGCTCCGGAACAGCCCGAAACGCGATTTTTCAAAATTCTATGCGGCCCCGAAATCGAGCTGCCCGAGATTGGTTGAGTCGGGCAGATCTGATTTCGACATCAAGTTAACGCAAGGAGGGGGGGGGGATGCCAAGAAGATTCGTATTGGACTCGAATCTTAATCATTTTCGACTCGGCGGATAATCATTGATCTGGGGTCAAGGTGTTGAAATTCGGATGATAAAAGATACAGGTTGAATCCGGTCCCGCGGCTGATTTCCTTGCGGTAAATGGTTAACTTTCAAGGGTAACAGTCCGATTGTGGCTTCCGTGTCACGCGACTCGGCTGCGACTCGAGTCGCAGCGTGTGCCGATTCCCGTGGAACCATCGCGCTTGCCTCTGCGGCAGGGCTGTGGGACCAAGCGGCGATGGCGCACTACGATCTTGCAATTCATGGATCCGGACTGCTGCCCGGGCTGCTGGCCTGCCACCTTTTGCATCACGATCCGCAGCGCCGGGTGCTGCTGCTAAGCAGCGACCGGGTGGTTTGCGGTGAGCATCTGGAGCCGGTGGTGGCCGGTCGGCTGAGCCCTGCCAGCACCGCGCTGGTCGATCCCTTCGTGGTCGCCAGCTGGCCCGCGTACCTCGAGACGCGCGGCGGAGAGACCGAACGGTTCGAGGAAGAAGTGCTGCTGCTCGATCCGCAGCAGGTTCATCTCGAGCTGCTCGAGCTGCTGGGAGAGGATTGTCAGGTGCCCGATTGCGGGCAGGTTGCGAGCGACCGTGCGGTAGTGACCTGGCAGGGGGGCAATGCCGAGGCCGACCGGCTGGTCGATCTGTCACCGCTGCAGGGCCCGCCGGGTGAAAGCGAGATCGTGGGCATGGCGATGGTCCGCCATCTCGACCTGCCGGTGCTGGCCGATTTTGACGCCAGCGGTCCCTGGTGGGAGGCCTGCCAATACTTGCCGCTGGGCGACGAACGCCTGGTCATCCGCCGCCTGCCGCGCCGCGATGGACTGCTGGCGACGCAGACGACGTTCGAAAGCCTGCTCAACGGGCTGACGTCGAACTGACTTCCAGTTGCGGGGCAGATGCCCGCCAGCTAGGCGGTTGAGCGTCAATCAGGTGCCAGACCTCTATGAATCGCGTGCTTCCATTCTCAATTCTTTGTCTCGTCCTGCCCGGCGCTGCAGCTGCTGGTGAGGCAGACGATCGCAGTGACGAGATTGTCGTGACCGGCACCGGCCTGGCCGCGCCGCCTTCGGCCCCGGCCTATGACACCACGGTGATCGATGCCGAGCGGCTGGCGGCCAGTGCCTCGGGCCGGATCGAGGATGCGCTGTCCTCGGTCGCGGGGTTCCAGCAGTTCCGCCGCAGCGACAGCCGCAGCGCCAATCCTTCGGCGCAGGGCGTCACCTTGCGGGCGCTGGGCGGCAATGCCACCAGCCGCAGCCTGGTGCTGCTCGATGGGGTGCCGATGGCCGACCCGTTCTTCGGCTATGTACCCCTGTCGGCGATTGCGCCTGAACGACTGGCCTCGGCGCGGGTGACGCGTGGGGGTGGGTCGGGCGCTTTTGGCAGCGGGGCAGTGGCGGGCACGATCGAGCTCGACAGCGCCGGGCCGGAGCAGCTGGGGCTGTTTTCGGGCGAGGCCCTGGTGGACGATCGCGGCGAGACCGCGCTGTCGGGCAGCGTCGCCCCGCGGCTTGGCGAAGGTTTCGCGGTGCTGAGCGCGCGCTGGGACCGGGGGCAAGGGTTCTGGACTACGCCAGCTAGCCAACGCGTCCCCGCCAGCGCCCGCGCCGCCTATGACGGCTGGTCGGTTTCTCTACGCGGCGTCGCCCAGCTGGCCCCGGACGTGGAACTGCAAGCGCGCGGACTGCTGTTTGGCGATGCCCGGACATTGCGCTTCAAGGGTGCAGATTCGACCTCCAGCGGACAGGATGCAAGCCTGCGCTTGGTCGGCCGCGGGGCCTGGCAGTTCGATGTGCTGGCCTATCTGCAAGCGCGCAATTTCTCCAACGTGGTGATCAGCGCGACCAGTTTCAGGAAGACGCTGGATCAGCGCGCCACCCCCTCGACCGGCTGGGGCGGCAAGGCCGAACTGCGCCCGCCACTGGGCGAGGATCACGTCCAACGGGTGGGGTTCGACTGGCGGGTCTCCCAAGGCACGATGTTTGAGGATGCCTATTCGGGTGTCACCGGCCTGATCACCGCGCGGCGGCAGGCGGGCGGGCGCAATAGCGATCTGGGCGTCTATGCCGAGCATGACTGGAGCCTGGGTGCGCTGACACTGACCGGCGGGGTGCGGGCCGATCGCTGGACGATTGCTGGCGGCACCTTCCGCGAGATCAATGCCGCCGGGGTGACGACCATCGGCAATCGCTTCGCCGACCGCGCGGGCTGGGCCTGGTCGGGGCGCGGCGGGGCGGTGGTGCGGGCCACAACTGGCCTGACCCTGCGCGGTTCGGTCTATTCGGGCCTGCGCCAGCCGACGCTTAACGAGCTTTACCGGCCGTTCACGGTCTTTCCGGTCACCACCCGCGCCAATGCTGCCTTGGTCAACGAACGGCTGTTCGGGTTTGAGGGCGGCTTCGATTGGGCGCCCTTGGAGGCCCTCCGCTTCTCGCTCACCGGTTTCGACAACAAGGTGCGCAGCGCGGTGGCCAATGTCACCGTCGGCCCAAACCTGCGCGAGCGCCGCAATGTCGGCGCGGTCCATGCCCGGGGACTGGAGCTGGGGCTGGCGGCGAAGCTGGGCCCGGTCAGCCTTGATGGCTCGCTGGCCTGGACCGATGCCAAGGTTGAAGCCAGCGGCGCGCTGAACGGCAAGCGCCCCGCGCAGACCCCGCGGCTTGCCGCCAGCGCAACGCTCGCCTGGGCACCGCGGCCCGGCTGGCGGCTGGCGCTGACGGCCAAGCACACCGGCGCGCAATACGAAGACGATCTCCAGACCGACTTGCTGCCTGCCGCAACCACGCTCGACGCTTTCGTTCTGGTCCCGCTCGGCAAGCGCTTCAGCCTGGTGCTGCGGGGGGAAAACCTGACCGACGAAGCTGTGGTGACCCGCAACCAGGCCGGTTCGATCGACCTGGGCGCGCCGCGCACGCTGTGGGCCGGATTGCGGATTTCCAT
>PNJT01000040.1 GCA_013822005.1 Novosphingobium sp.
CAAGGCCGGGGCTGACCGCGCCGCCATGGCCTGCCACCTTGAGATTGCTGCCGATGGGCGAGTGACGTCATGGCGTTTCACCCGGGCAATTGTGCGAATTCATGAAGTTATCGCCTATGAAGAGGCGCAAAGGCGCATTGATTCAGCCCAAAGTCCCGTTCGTGTCGAGCGAAGTCGAGACACCGCGCCAGGCATCTCGACTTCGCTCGATGCGAACGGAGGTGGGGTAGGAACCAACGTTCTCCAAAACCTCTGGGCCGCCTGGGGCGCATTGGAACAGGCCCGCAAAGCGCGCGATCCGCTCGATCTGGAGCTGCCCGAACGCCGGGTGGTGCTGGACGGGCGCGGCAAGATCAAGGAAATCGCGCTGCGCGAACGGCTTGATGCCCACCGGGTGGTCGAAGACTTCATGATCGCCGCCAATGTCGCGGCAGCCAAGGCGCTCGAAGCCAAGGTCGCTCCGGTGGTTTACCGCCTGCACGAACCGCCCAGCCGCGAAAAGCTGGTCGCGCTCAAAGACTACCTCGCAACTTTCGACAAGACGCTGTCGCTGGGCCAGGTGGTCACTCCCAGCCTGTTCAACCGGATGCTCAAGGATGTGTCCGATGAGTCTGAAAAGGCTCTGATTATGGAAGCCGTGCTGCGCAGCCAAACCCAGGCCTATTATGGCCCGCGCAACATGGGGCACTTCGGGCTTTCGCTGGGCAGCTACGCGCACTTCACCTCACCGATCCGGCGCTATTCGGACCTGCTGGTCCACCGCGCGCTGGTCGATGCCTATGGGCTCGAGCAGCCCAGGCCCACGGCCGACCTTCCGCCCGCCAGTGGCCTCGCCGACCGCGACCGCGCTGATCTCAGCCGGGTGTCCGACGCGATCAGCCAGGCCGAACGCCGCGCCATGATGGCTGAGCGCGAAACCATCGACCGCTATGTCGCGGCCTGGCTCGCCTCGCGGATCGGCGAAGTGTTTGAATGCCGGATCACCGGAGTCCAGCGTTTCGGCCTGTTCGCAACGATCATTGCGCTGGGCGGAGACGGCCTGGTGCCGGTTTCGGTGCTGGGCGATGAACGATTTTTCCACAATGAGAAGACCCATGTGCTCGAAGGCGAGCAGACCGGCACACGCTTCGCACTGGGCGGCCGACTGCGGCTGCGTCTGGCTGAAGCCAACCCGCTCACCGGCGCGCTCAAGTTCGAGCCCGAGGAGAGTTCAGGCGGGCGGATAGAACCGCGCGGCAAGCCTTTGCCACTCAAGAAAAAAGGCAAGCATTTGGCCGGGCAACGTGGCCGCCCCGGGAATATCCGGCATCAGGGCAAGCGGCGCTAGCTCAGCCGCTCAAGCCCCGCTTCATCCAGCCCACCAGGGATAACATAGAGCGGGCAGGGTAGCTGCCCCGCAGTCCCCGCGAAGTGCGTAACCAGCGGCCCCGGCCCGCCGCTCCCGGCCGCACCCAGCACCAGAGCCGAGACTTCGGGATGCTCGGCCAGGTAATCGCGCACCACGCTGACCCCGTCGCCTTGCTTGACCGCGATCACCGGGGCCTTGCCGCTTTCGCCCAGCAGCGAGCCGGCCGCTGCGGTCACCAGCGCCTCGGCTCGGCTGCGGGCTTCTTCCTCGATCGTTGCCTGGATCCCGCCGAAAGCCACGAACTGCTGGCGCGGCACCAGCGCCAGCAGATGCACCGTGCCACCGGTGCGCTGTGCGCGCCGCGCGGCAAAGCGCAGCGCCAGGCTCGCTTCGTCGGTTTCGTCCATGATCACCAGGTAAACGCGCATGGCTGCCCCCCCCTGGGCGCGATATCTGCTACAAACGTATTCTGCGCAAGCATCTTGCCGAGGGCCGACATTTTGGTCAGAGATGGTGCGTCGCAATGCCTCGGAACAGGGACCAGTCGCCAGCCATGCCGATCGCCATCAAGATGCCCGCGCTTTCGCCGACCATGGAGGAAGGGACGCTCGCCAAGTGGCTGGTCAAAGTGGGCGACAAGGTCTCCTCGGGCGACATCATGGCCGAGATCGAGACCGACAAGGCGACGATGGAATTCGAAGCCGTCGATGAAGGCGTGATTACCGCGATCGAAGTGGCCGAGGGCACCGAAGGCGTGAAGGTTGGCACGGTGATCGCTATGCTGGCGGGCGAGGACGAAGATGCGAGTGCGGCTCCGGCACCAAAGGTTGCTCCGCCCCCTGTTCCCGCTCAGGCTGAGCCTGTCGAGCCGAAGGCGGCCGAAGGCCAACCCCCAGTTGCACCCGTAGCGGTCGCCCTAGAAGCGAAGGACAGCCCTTCGACAAGCTCAGGGCGAACGGGGGATAGGGTGATCGCCTCTCCCTTGGCCAGGCGGATCGCCGAGCAAAAGGGCGTCGATCTGAAAGGCGTTCAGGGATCCGGACCCGGTGGCCGGATCGTCAAGGCCGATGTCGAAGGGGCCCAGCCGGGCGCGGCTGCTCCGGCTGTCAGTGCCGCAGCTCCGGCACTCGCCGCGCCGACGCCGGACTTTGGCATCCCCTACGAAGCCGAAAAGCTCGGCAATGTCCGCAAGGTCATCGCCCGCCGCCTGACCGAGGCCAAGCAGACCATCCCGCACATCTATCTCACCGTCGATGTCCGGCTCGATGCCTTGCTCAAGCTGCGCGGCGAACTGAACAAGGCACTTGAAGCTGACGGCGTAAAGCTTTCAGTCAATGATCTTTTGATCAAGGCACTGGCCAAGGCGCTGACCCGCGTGCCCAAGTGCAATGTCAGCTTCGCCGGGGACGAGCTGCGCAAGTACAGCCGCGCCGATATCTCGGTCGCAGTGGCCGCGCCTTCGGGGCTGATCACGCCGATCGTGTTCGATGCCGCGACCAAGGGCGTCGCCCAGATCAGCACCGAAATGAAGGCGCTGGCCGACAAGGCCAAGGCCGGCAAGCTCCAGCCGCACGAGTTCCAGGGGGGCACGGCCAGCCTGTCCAACCTCGGCATGTTCGGGATCAAGCAGTTCGACGCGGTGATCAATCCGCCGCAAGGCATGATCATGGCGGTCGGGGCAGGCGAGCAGCGCCCCTATGTGGTTGACGGGGCGCTTTCGGTTGCCAGCGTAATGTCGGCCACCGGCAGCTTCGATCACCGGGCGATCGACGGTGCCGATGGGGCGCAGCTGATGCAGGCGTTCAAGGACCTGGTCGAAAGTCCGCTGGGTCTTCTCGCATGACCATCGCGTGCAAGCTCAACAAGTGGCCTAACTGCCACACAAATTTTGAAATTTGCCTTTGCGCCGGGCAAGCGGTGCCGCCGCCTTGTCAACTAAACCTGACTTGATACAGAGTCTCCAGCGCCACACATGTGACGCCATCGGAGGAAATACTATGCGTAGATTGCTTTTTGCAGCATTTGTACTGGGCGCGACCCCGGCTTTTGCTGATGGCGGCGACGAAGCCAAAGTCGGCGGCATGCGGATCGAGGTTCACGCCGGGATCGAACGTCCCAACCTGAGCGACACCCAGGGCGGAACCACCTATGTCGCCTCGCTGGGTTCGGGCTTCGTCTATGGGGCCGAAATCGGCTATGACGTGAAGGTATCGGAGAAGGTCACGGTCGGGCCCTATCTCAGCTTCGACGCCGGCGGTGCCAACAAGTGCGAGAACTACACCATTTCGGGCGTGAACGGGCAGGTTTGCTTCAAGTCCAAGTCCAACCTGTCGGTTGGCCTGCGCGGGGCCGCGCGGCTTGGCAGCAAGACCGAGCTCTATCTCGGGCTGGGCTATGACATGTTCGACACCGACTTCACCATTGTCGAGCGCAATTCGGTGACCAACGCCGTGGTCTTCAACTATGCCGCCACCGAAAACCGCAAGGGCATTGGCGTCAGTTTCGGCGGTAACTACGACCTCTCCCGGAACATGTATATCGGCCTGGGCATGCGGGTTTCGGAACTGGGTGACTTTGAAGGCACCGGGTTCAAACTCCAGCGTTTCCAGGGTCATGCGACCCTCGGATTCCGGTTCTAAGACGGGCGGGCCTCTGTGATCGCCCGGCTTTCACGGAGGCCTGACCTCCACAAAGGAGCACCATGAGCGACTACGATGTGATCATCCTCGGATCGGGCCCGGGCGGCTATGTTTCGGCGATCCGCTGTGCGCAATTGGGGCTCAAGACGGCGATCGTCGAGCGCGAGAACCTGGGCGGGATCTGCCTCAACTGGGGCTGCATCCCGACCAAGGCGCTGCTGCGCTCGGCCGAAGTGCTGCACCAGATGAAGCATGCGGCCGACTATGGCCTGGCGGCGGACAATGTGCGCGCGGACCTGGGCGCGGTGGTCAAACGCAGCCGCGGGGTGGCCAAGCAGCTCAATCAGGGCGTCACGCACCTGATGAAGAAGAACAAGATCGCCGTGCATTGGGGCGTGGGGACGCTTCTGGGCGGCGGCAAGCTTGAGGTCAAAGGCGAGAAGGGGAGCGAAACCCTCTCGGGCAAGCATATCGTGATCGCCACCGGCGCGCGCGCGCGCGACCTGCCGTTTGCCCCGGCCGATGGCAAGCGCGTCTGGACCTATCGCCATGCAATGACTCCGGCCGAGCTGCCAGGCAAGCTGCTGGTGATCGGCTCGGGCGCGATCGGAATCGAATTTGCCAGTTTCTACAATGATATGGGAAGCGAAGTTACAGTCGTTGAGATGATGGACCGGATCGTTCCGGTTGAGGATGCCGACGTTTCGGCCTTCCTTGAGAAGGCGCTGAAGAAGCAGGGCATGACGATCATGACCGGCGCCGGGGTCGAGGCGCTGGCGGTGAACGACAGGGGCGTCAAGGCGAAGATCAAGGCCAAGGACGGCAAAGTGGCCGAAAGCGAGTTCAGTCATGTGATCGTTGCGGTCGGGATCATGCCAAATACTGAGAATATTGGTCTTGAAGCTGTTGGAGTCAAAGCGGAAAGAGGCATCATCGCGATCGATGGTCTGGGCCGCACCAATGTGCCGGGCGTCTGGGCGATCGGCGATGTCACGCCGGGGCCCTGGCTCGCCCACAAGGCCAGCCACGAAGGCGTGATCGCCGCCGAGGCGATCGCTCAGGCGCTGGGCAACAAGGAGGTCCATCCCCACGCGATGGACAAGGCCAATATCCCGGGTTGTACTTATTGCCACCCGCAGGTCGCCTCGGTGGGCTTGACCGAGGCCAAAGCCAAGGAGGCCGGTTACACGATCAAGGCCGGGACTTTCCCGTTCATCGGCAATGGCAAGGCGATTGCGCTGGGTGAGGCGGAAGGCTTCATCAAGACGGTGTTCGATGCCAAGACCGGCGAACTCTTGGGCGCGCACATGGTTGGCGCCGAAGTGACCGAACTGATCCAGGGCTATGTCGTGGGCAAGACGCTGGAGAGCACCGAGGCCGAACTGATGGCCACGGTCTTTCCGCACCCGACGCTATCGGAAATGCTCCACGAAAGCGTGCTGGCGGCTTACGAACGCGCGCTGCACATCTGATTTATCCGCCTATTGCAAGGCCTTCGTTGGCCTTGCGGACAAGATGCTCGAAAACGGCGACGTGCAGCGGGGTGACGAATTCGCAGCCCACCACGTTGCCGCGGTGCCAGCGGGTCCGCGCGGACAGCAATTGCAGCCCCGGGATCCGGATGCTGAGCGGCTTGCTCAGGCTGGGCTGCGACAATCCGGTGATCCGAAAGCCGGTTGGCGAGAGGTCTTCCAGGTGCGCCACCTGCCAGGGCCGCGTGCCCTGGCGGACTTCGCAGGCGATCACCAGCAAGGCGCGATTGGCGGTGCGGCCGCATTCGGAACTGGCGGGAACTGGCGGGAATCGATGGCTGTATGTCATTGCCATTCGCGATAGCTGCAGCGAGGTTGCCAATTGGTAAGCAACTGGCCCGAAAAAAATGCCCTGCGGCTTCCACAGATAGCCACCTAACGCGCCTTGGAGCAAATTCAGTAGCTAAAGCATTGGCTTAATGGACCGTTTACCTATTGGGGCTAGGGGAAATCCCGATGGGTCCGAAAACCAATCCTCAAGGTACCGGCAGTGTACTGCTGAGCCGCCTGTGCTTGCAGGTGTTGCTGACCCTGCTGGCGCTCGCTGGCTGGAGTGCGCCGGCCATGGCGCAGACGGTAACCCGCTATACCAATACCACCGACAGTCCGACCAACGCGATCAACGAGACCAACTACCTGTGTCCGACTGTTTTCACGCGGTCTTTCTCGGTTGGAACCAGCTACACGGTCAGCGACGTCAATGTGGCCGTGCTGATGAGCCACACCTGGCGCTCGGACATCCTGATGTCCCTCGTCTCGCCCGGCGGAACGCGCGTGCAGCTGACCAATGGGCAAGGTGCTGATGCCGACAATTTCAACCTGACCTTCGATGACGAAGCGGCCAGCGCGATCAGTGCCTATACCGCCAACTCCACCGCCACAGCGACCACTGCGGTTCCGCCTTACAGCGCCAGCTTCCGGCCAACCGTCGCGCTTTCCGCCTTCGATGGGAGCAATTCCGCCGGCAACTGGACGCTCGAGATCTGCGATAGTGCCAATGCTGACAGCGGCACCTTCTTTCAGGCCGATCTCTATCTGACGCAAAGCACGGTCACCACTTTCGCCGACATCTCGTTGGCAATGTCGCAGAGCAATGCCGCGCCCGCCACCGGCTCAACCGTGACTTACACGCTGACCGTGGCCAATTCGGGGACATCGACCGATCCGGCCAGCGTGGTGGTGCGCGATGCCTTGCCCAGCGGGCTGAGTTTCGTGAGCGCCACGGCATCCGCGGGCAGCTACAATTCGACCACCGGGGACTGGAGCGTCGGTACCCTGGGGATCGGCAGCAATGCCACGCTCACCATAACCGCGATCGTCACTGCCGGCAGCGGAACCAGCGTCACCAACACGGCCGAGGTTTTCAGCTCCACGATCACCGATATCGATTCGACCCCGAACAATGGCGCTGCCGGCGAGGATGACCGCGCGACCGCCACGCTGACCGCCAATGCGACCCGCACCGCAGGAACCGCACCAACCCTGACCTGCTCGGCAGGTTCGGCGTTGTTCGACTGGGACAGCCAGACCTGGAGCGCCGGGTCAACCTCGAACAACTACACGCTGACCGGGATCGGCGCCTTCAACTTTGCGATCACCAATCCCGGGACATTCCTCAACAATGCGACCTATGGCGGTCAATCGCCGGCCCGGCAGACCGCCAACAATGGTGGGTTCAGCGGACAGAACTCCTTGGTGCAGCTGGTCGATATGGCCAACACCAGCCAGGTTGTGACCACAACAATAAGCCTGGGGACGGCCGCGCAGGGGGCCCAGTTCAGGATTCTCGACGTCGATTATGCGGCAGGTCAGTTTGCCGACATGGCCACGGTTACGGGCTATCTGAACGGCAATGCCGTCAGCCCGACTCTGACCAATGGGGTGACCAACTATGTGCTGGGCAACAGTGCTTATGGCGACGGGACTTCAGCGGACGGATCCGCCAATGGCAACATTGTCGTGACTTTTAACTCGCCGATCGACCAGATCGTTGTCCAATACGGCAACCACTCGCTTGCCCCCAGCAACCCTGGCCAACAAGCAATCACCCTGCATGATTTCACGCTGTGCCGGCCGGTGCCGAACGTCAGCGTCACCAAGGTCAGCTCGGTCCTGTCCGACCCGGTCAATGGCACCACCAATCCCAAGGCCATTCCGGGCGCGGTGATGGATTACTGCATCCTGATTACCAACAACGGCACCGCCACCCTGACCAGCCTTGCGGTGAGCGACACGCTGCCCGCGAACTTCACCTATGCTGCCGGAACGATGACCAGCGGAAGCAATTGCGCCAGCGCCACGACGGCCGAGGACGACAACAATGCGGGCGCGGACGAGAGCGATCCGCACGGTGCCTCGATCAGCGCCGGAGTGCTTGGGGCAACAGCTTCAACGCTGACCGCTTCAAGCAGTTTTGCCCTCAAATTCCGGGGCACTGTTAACTGAATCGGGCTTCCGTTCCTTGTCGCAACGGATAGCCGATTGAAGCAACGATCTCGGTCAGTTATTCAATAAATCAATATCTTATAGCACATTATTGCTATCAAACCAGAATTAACCTTGAAACGCCCGGATTACGGCGCTTTCTGAATCAGGCCCTCACCAACTTCTTACTGAAATCTAACGAAAATTGGAAAACCAGTTTGGGAGTTTGTTAACTCTATGTCGCTAGCACGCAGGCATGAAGAATCATCTTGCCATGCGTGCCGCCTGGGGCACCGCCACCGTCGCCGCGCTGGGAGCCATGCTTGCTCCGGGCCTGGCCCATGCCACCGGCGTGAGCGCCGGGACGCTGATCCAGAACACCGCCACGGCGACCTACACCTCGGGCACGTCCAGCGGCTCGGTGACCTCGAACACGGTCACGGTCCGGGTCGATGAACTGCTCGATGTCGCGGTTGCCGGGCTGACCACCACGCCTGCGCTGGCCGGTGCCAGCAACGTCGTGCTGGACTATTCGATCACCAACACTGGCAACGGTCCGGAACAGTTCAACCTGGCGGTCAACACCGCGGTGGCGGGCAACCAGTTCGATGCGGTGCTGCAATCGGTGGTGGTCGATACCAACGGCAACGGCACCTACGATCCGGGCGTTGACCAGGTGCTGACCAGCGGTCAACCCACCCCCTCGATCGCTGCCGATGGCTCGTTGCGGGTCTTCGTGATCGTCAGCCTGCCGGGCACGGCCACCGATGGCCAGACCAGCCAGGTCCAGCTCAGCGCGACCGCGGTGACCGGATCGGGCACCCCGGGCACGGTCTTTGCGGGGCAGGGCCAAGGCGGCGGCGACGCCGTTGTCGGTGCCTCGACCGCGACCCAGAGCGCCAACGACGCCTTGATCGCCGCGCTGGCCGCAGTCGCACTGACCAAGTCGGCCAGTGTGGTCGATCCGTTCGGCGGCAACCAGCCGGTCCCGGGCGCAGTGGTGACTTACACCCTGACCGCGACCGTCAGCGGCACCGGCCAGGCCGACAACCTGCGCGTCACCGACGTGATCCCGGCCGGAACCACTTACGAGGCCGGCACGCTCACGCTCGATAGCGCCGCGCTGACCGACGCCAACGACACCGATGCCGGCGAGGCTTCGGCGGCCGGGATCGATGTCGATCTGGGCAATGTCGCGGGCGGCACCAGCAAGACCGTCAGGTTCAACGTCAAGATCGATTGAGGAGACCAGCGATGAACAAGTTTCTGATCGCCGCCGTATCGGGCCTGCTGGCCGGTATGGCAGCACCCGCCGTTTCAGCCCAGGCCGCACAGCCGGTCGAGCTGAAAGGTGACGTGAAAGTCGTCAAGGTAGTTATTGAAAATGGACAAGAAAAAATCGTCCTGATCGATCCGAAAGTGGTCGTTCCGGGTGACAAGCTGATTTTCTCGACCGCCTATCGCAACGCCGGCGCCGAAGCGGTCAAGGATTTCGTGGTGACCAACCCGATCCCGGCCGGGGTCGCGCTGGCACCGCTAGGGGCCGACAAGCTCGAGGTTTCGGTCGATGGCGGCAAGACCTGGGGGCGGCTCGCCGCGCTCAAGGTCAGCGATGCCGCCGGACCGCGCGCGGCTGAGGCCGGTGACGTCACGCATGTCCGCTGGGTCCTGCCGGTGCTCGCACCCGGAGCCAGCGGCACGCTCACTTACAACGCTTTGGTCCGCTGAGAAGCGGCACAACCGCCAGGACACGCGGGCGGGCTTTGACGCGGGTCGCAAGGGTAACAGATGAGGACCAGACAATGAGAAAGTATGGCAGACTGCCAGCGACAGTCGGTGCTGCTGCACTGGCCGTCGTTGGCGCAAGTCCAGCCTTCGCCGCGGGAACCACGGCAGGCTCGACAATCACCAACTCGGTGACCGTAAACTACCAGGTCGGCGGCGTATCGCAGACCGCAAGCTCGGCTTCGGATACCTTCACGGTCGACCGCAAGGTCAACCTGACGGTGGCTGAAGTGGGCACCACCACGACCCAGGTTTCGCCTGGCCAGACCGCGGCGGTGACCACCTTCACGGTGACCAACACCTCGAACGCGGTGCTCGACTTCGCGCTGACCGCTGCCCAGCAGGCGGGCGGTGCGGGTGCGCATGCGAACACCGATACGTTCGATGCCACCAACGCGAAGATCTACGTCGATACCAACGGCAACGGCAGCTACGACGCCGGGACCGACCAGGAAGTATCCTACATCGACGAACTGGTGGCCGATGCCAGCAGGACGATCTTCGTGGTCGCCGACATGCCGCTGGGCCTGACCACCAACGACGTGGCGGCGGTTACGCTGACCGCGACGGGCCGCGAAGGTGGCGCTGCGGCAAGCCAGGGTTCGGCGCTGACCGAAACCACCGGAGCCAACACTTCGGGCATGGACACGGTCTTTGCCGATGGTGCGGGCGCAACCGATGCATCGCGCGACGCTGCCCATTCGGCCAAGGACGACTGGACCGTGCTTGCAGCGGCACTGAGCGTGTCGAAGCTTTCGACGGTTATCTCCGATCCGCTCAACGGCACCACCAATCCCAAGGCAATTCCGGGTGCGACGATCGAATACTGCATCGTCGTCTCGAACGCTGCGGGCAGTGCCACTGCCAGCTCTGTGGCTATCTCGGATCCGCTGCCGGCAACGGTCACCTACGATTCGGGCTTCGGCATCTTCCTCAACGGTTCGGTCACCTCGGGTGTCTGCAACGCGGACGGGTCGACCGGTGGTTCCTATGCCTCGGGCACGGTCAGCGGCACGCTGACCAGCGTCGCGGCGAGCGAAACCAAGACGCTGCGCTTCCGCGCGACGATCAACTAATCAGGGAGCGGGCGGCATGCACTGAATGCATGTCGCCCGCTACCGCAACTCCCAAGGGTCGATGGGCGTTTTCAGGCAAATCGTTACGGTTATGGCAGCGCTGTTTGCGCTGCTTTTTGCCGTGCCGATGGCCAGCGCGCAGGCCCACAGCCAGACCATCGACAATATCGCTGCCGCGCAGTGGGGCCAGGGCGGGAGCACTCGCTCGACCAGCTCGAACCCGGTTTCGATTTCGCTGGCCGCACAATCGGCAACGATCGACACGCTGGTTCCTTCCAGCGGGGTCCAGCCGCATGGCTTTAGCGCACCCACTTGCGGGGGAAGCCCGCTCAATCTTCCGAGCGGTCTGGGTTCAACCAATCCCACCGCCACGCTTACGCCGACCTCGACTTACCAGATCGGCGATTTGCTGTTCTTCAGGGTTGCGGCCGCCTCCGCCAATCTCAATCCGGCGGCAATCGACACCCTGACGGCCACGCTCACCACCAGTTCCGGTGACAGCGAGGTGCTGACCATTTTCGAAACCGGGCTTAACACCGGTGTGTTCCTCGGCGCGATCCTCACTGTGGGCATGCCGCCGGCACCCACCCATGGCGATTGCCGCCTGTCCACCGTTGGCGGCACCCGGGTGACCATCGCGGTCAGCGGTTCAAGCTCGGGCAACACGATCGCCACGGCGCAGGTCAATGTCCTGGCCGATCCCTTCGGGCTGGTGTTCGACAGCGAAACCGGCACCCCGGTCAATGGCGCGCGGGTCACGCTGGTCGATGCGATCACCGGGGCCCCGGCGCGGGTCTATGGCGACGACGGGGTCACCTTGTGGCCTTCGACCGTCTATTCCGGCCAGAACGTGGTCGATGGCGCTGGCAACGTCCACGTCATGACACCGGGCGAATACCGCTTCCCGCTGGCCGCACTGGGCCAGTACCGGATCGTGATCGAACCGCCGGCGCCTTATACCGCGCCTTCGGCCGCCACGCCGGCCCAGCTGGCAACGCTGCGCCGCCCCGATGGGCTGCCGTTCATCATCGTCGCCGGCTCGTTTGGTGGGGTGGTCACACTTGACAGCCCCGCGCCGGTTCGGATCGATATTCCGCTCGACCATCCGCCGGTCGCCGTTTCGCTGACCAAGGTTGCTTCGCGGGCGGTGGCACAGCCGGGCGATGCGGTGTTCTATACCGTGACGGTCCGCAATCCCGATCCGCTGGGCCCCAAGCGCGGTGTGACGCTGGTCGATACGCCGTCGCCGTGGCTTCGTCTGCGCCCGGATTCGGTCCGGATCGACGGGATCGCCGCGCCGGGCGCGGTGCAGGTGGCACCCGATGGGCGCAGCGTGACGCTGCTGCTGGGCGATATCCCCGCGCTCGACAGCCGGACGATCACATACGCGATGACCGTGCGCGCCGATGCCCCCGCCGGGCAGGCCGAAAACCGCGTCGTTGCAACCGACAGCCGCGGGCTTTCGACCACGACCGGTGCCATTGTCCGGATCGACCGCCAGGACATCGCCGCCCGCATGACGATCATCGGGCGGATCACCGACGGCGGCTGCGCTGTTGAAGGCCAGCATCAAGGAATTCCGGGCGTTCGCGTGGTCATGGAGGATGGAACCTTCGCGATTACCGATGCCGACGGTCGCTATCACATCGATGGCGTGGTGCCGGGGACGCATGTGGTCCAGGCGCAGTGGCAAACGCTGCCAAAGGGCGGGCTCTTCACCGATTGCACCCGCTCTACCCGCAGCGCCGGCAGCGCCAGCTCGCGTTTTGTGATCGGGCAAGGCGGCAGCCTGGTGACCGCCGATTTTGCCGCGAAACTACCTGAAGGTTCTCTGGTAAAGCGCGAAAATAGCTCCGCAAAACTCGGCTACGAAGCCACCGAAGGCAAGTCCGGCGTCAAGACCGCCGACCAGCAGGCCAGCGAAGTGGCTGAACGCCGCGCCGCGGGTGCCGATACCGACTGGCTGGCCAAGGGCGATGGCCCGACCGAATTCCTGTTCCCCTCCGTCGATCACAATCCGCGTGCCCCGGCAATCCGCGTCGCGATCCGCCATCGTGCGGGCCAGAAGGTTGAGCTGAGCGTCGGCGGCAAGCCGGCTGAGCAGCTGAGCTTCGATGGCGCGCGGGCTGCCCCGGGCGGGACCTTTGCGGTCAGCCTGTGGCGCGGGATTCCGCTTACTGGTGAAGTGACCAAACTCTCGGCAATTGTCCGCGACGACAAGGGCAAGGAAGTGGCCCGCCTGTCACGCGATGTCTTTTACTCCGCCACCCCGGCCCGGGTCGAACTGATCCCGGCCAAGAGCAAGCTGGTGGCCGATGGCAGCACCCGCCCGGTGCTGGCGCTGCGGATTCTCGATTACAACGGGCGTCCGGTCCATGCCGGTCTGACCGGTGAGTTCAGCCTGTCCGCGCCCTATGAAAGCGCCGCCGCGATCGACGCGCTGCAACAGCGCCAGCTTTCGGGGCTGGGCCGCCAGGCCCCGCGCTGGATGGTCAAAGGCGATGACGGCATTGCCTATGTCGAACTGGCCCCGACCATGGCCAGCGGTAAGCTGCACATGGAATTCAACTTCAGCGATGGCCAGCAGCGCCGCCGCCAGGAACTCGACGCCTGGGTCGTTCCGGGTGAACAGTCCTGGACCGTGGTTGGCCTGGCTGAAGGCACCGTGGGCAAGGGCGCGCGCGGCACTGTCGCCAAGGGCATGGAACGCACCGGTGCCTTTGACAGCGACCTGGGCCAGCACGCCCGCGTGGCTTTCTATGCCAAGGGTCCGGTGGTGAAAGGCCTGCTGCTGACCGCTGCCTATGACAGCGCCAGGCAGAAGGACGACCACCAGCTGCTCGGCACCATCGACCCGCGCGCCTATTACACGGTCTTCGCCGACGGATCCGACCGCCGCAGCGATGCCGCCAGCCGCGACAAGTTCTACCTCAAGCTCGAAAGCAGCCGCGGCTATGCCATGTACGGCGATTTCGAGGCAGGCTTCGACCAGACCCGGCTCGCCCGCTACAACCGCACCGCGACGGGCCTGAAGGGCGAAGTCAAGACTGGCGGCTTCCACGCCCAGGGCTTCGCCGCCAAGGTTGCGACCACGCACCGCCGCGACGATATCCAGGGCGGGGGCATTTCCGGCCCTTACCGCCTCTCCAGCCGCGCACTGATCGCGGGCAGCGAAACGGTCACCATTGAGGTGCGCGACCGCTTCCGCAGCGAAGTGATCGTCGAGCGCCGTAGCCTGACCCGCTATGTCGATTACACCATCGACCTGCTCTCGGGCACGATCACCTTCAAGGAACCGGTGCTCAGCCGCGATGCCAATCTCAACCCGCAATTCATCGTGGTCGATTACGAACTCGATCCCGCCACTGCCAAGGGCGGCGAGTGGAATGCCGGCGTCCGCGCTGACATGACCGTGGCCAAGGGCGCTCTGCGCCTGGGCGGTAGCGTGATCACCGATACCAGCGCCAACAACCAGACCCGCACCACCCTGATGGCGACCGACCTCAAGGCTCGGCTCGGCCTGGCGACCGAACTGCGCGCCGAATATGCCCGCAGCCACAATCAGGGCAAGCAGGCCGAGGCCATGCTGGTTGAGGTCGAGCATCGTTCCGGCCGGTTCGACCTGCTCGCCTACTTACGCCAGGCCGACCGCGAGTTTGGTCTGGGCCAGACCAGCGGAGCCGAGCTGGGCCGCCGCAAGATCGGTGTCGATGCCCGCGTGCGGATCACCCCCGACCTGTCGGTGGTGACCAGCGGCTGGGTTGACGACAGCCTGACCGACGGCACCCGCCGGGTCGCGGTGCAGACCGGGCTCAACTGGCGCACCGCCAAGGGCGAGGCCCGGATCGGCTATGCCCATTTCAACGACCGCCGCCAGGATGGCAGCCAGGCCAAGAGCGACGTGATCGAAGCCTCGGTCTCGCGCCGGTTCCTCGACAACAAGCTTGAGATCAGCGCCGCGACCAGCTTTGCGATCGGCAAGAGCGAGTCGGTCGACCTGCCCGAACGTCACCGCTTCACCGCGCGCTATGCGGTCAGCAATGCGGTCAAGCTGGTCGGCACTTACGAGATTGCCATTGGCGAGACTCTCGATGCCCGCACCGGCCGGATCGGCGTGGAAGTCGCCCCGTGGAGCGGCAGCCGCGTAACCGGCATGCTCGGCCAGCAAGAGATCACCGAATTCGGCAAGCGCAGCTTCGCCGCCTTCGGTCTGTCGCAGTCGATCCCGGTGACCAAGACGCTGACGCTTGACGCGACGCTCGATTCGAACCGCACGCTCTCGGGCTTCAACCTCAATGACCTGATCAACCCTGCGCACCCCGCCTCGAGCGGCGGCTCGATCGGCGCGACCGGAGCCCTGGCCGAAGACTTCACCGCGGTGACGCTGGGCGGCTCGTGGCGCTCGGGCCTGTGGAGCGCAACGCTGCGCGGCGAATGGCGCGATGGCGAGCTGGGCACCCGCAAGGGCGCAACCTTTGGCCTGCTGCGCCAGCTCGGCAATGGCTCGATGCTGGGCACCGGGGCAACCTGGACCAAGGCCGATGCCAGCACCGGCGCCACCACCGAAATGTTCGACGGCGCGATTGCCCTGGCGCACCGCCCGGCCAATTCGGACTTTGCCTTCCTCAGCAAGGTCCAGTTCCGTTCGGACGTGGTCCGCGGCGCGGTCGAGGGCGAAGCCGGGGCGGCGGGCCGTTCGATCTTCACCGTCAACGGCGATGCCCGCTCCGACCGCCTGATCGCCAGCATTTCCGGCGACTGGACCCCGCGCAGCAAAGTCGATGGCCAGTACGTCCAGCGCCACAATCTGGGCTTCTTCCTGGCCGCCCGCCACAACTTCGACCGCTTCGAGGGCTATGACCTTTCCAGCACCACGCTGCTCGGCGGGCTCGACCTGCGCTATGGCATCGGCGAGCACTTCGAGATCGGTGCGGTGGGCAACGTGCGCTACAACGTGCAGGACAAGACCGCGCAGTTCTCTTACGGCCCGCAGATCGGGATCTCGCCCACCAAGGACGTGCTGCTGCTGGTGGGCTACAACGTGACCGGCTTCCGCGACCCCGATTTCTCCGCCGCGCGCAGCACCGATCAGGGGCTGTTCGCGAGCGTCAAGATCAAGTTCGACGCCGATACCTTCAGCTTCCTGGGGCTGGGGCGTTAAGGGCTGGCCTTAACCGCGCGATCAGGCTCTATTCCTCCAATCCAAGGGGGAATGCCATGAGCGAGAATACCGCACCCGAAGCTGCCGTTACACCTGGCCCGCTGGCCGCCATCGCCATTACCGCGATCATTGTGATCCTGATCGTCGCCTGGATAGCGATTGCAATCGGCGCCCTGGGGATGAGCGACACCACGCTGGTCGGGGCCTTCATGTTCCTGTGGTACTGGGCCAATAACGAGCAGATGCAGTTCACCCGCCTGGTTCCGGCGATGCTGGGATCGCTGGTCGGGATCGGGATTGCCTGGCTGCTGTGGTACGGACCCGCGGCCTATGGCGGGGCAGGGCTGGCCGGCGCGCTCGCCGCGCTGGTGCTTGCGCTCTATCTCGACATCACCAAGACCGTGCCGATCGCGGTCAACACCGCAACCATGCTGTTCCTGACCCTGGCAGCGGCACCGCTGATCCAGTTGCAGGTCGATTGGCTGGAGCTGGTGAGGTCGACTGTGCTGGGCGGGCTGTTCTTCGCCGGGGCAGTGTGGGGCTTGCAAAAGCTGGTGGCGCGGTTTTCTCCTGCAAGTTAGTCCCACCCAACTCCCAAGCCCCGTTCGCATCGAGCGAAGTCGAGATGCCGCGCGCAGTGTCTCGACTTCGCTCGACACGAACGGGAGGGTGGATTGAAAATGGGAGTGGCGGACAGGGTGGGATTCGAACCCACGGTGAGCTTGCACCCACGGCGGTTTTCAAGACCGCTGCCTTAAACCACTCGGCCACCTGTCCAGAACTGCCCAAGCCAGACCGAATCTCCCCTCCCCGGCGGGGAGGGGTTGGGGGTGGGGGCTCGACGCCCGAGAGGGCAGAA
>PNJT01000041.1 GCA_013822005.1 Novosphingobium sp.
TTGGCGACATCCCAGCCGCGGTTGAGCTCACCCACGATCTGGTGCTTGGGCACTTTCACATTGTCGAAGAAGGTTTCGCAGAACGGCGAATTGCCGCTGATCAGCAGGATCGGCTTGGTCGAAACGCCGGGGCTGGTCATGTCGAACAGCAGGAACGAAATGCCCTGGTACTTGTTGGCCTTGTCAGTGCGAACCAGGCAGAAGATCCAGTCGGCCTTGTTGGCGTAGGAGGTCCAGATTTTCTGGCCGTTGACCACCCAGTGGTCGCCCTTGTCCTCGCCAAAGGTCTGAAGCGAAACCAGATCCGAGCCCGAACCCGGTTCGCTATAGCCCTGGCACCAGCGGATCTCGCCGCGGGCGACCTGGCCCAGATAATGGACTTTCTGCTCTTCGGTCCCGAACTTGAGCAGCGCGGGGCCCAGCATCCAGATCCCGAACGAGGAGAGCGGCGGGCGTGCGCCCAAGCGGTTCATTTCCTCGCGCCAGATCTTGGCTTCGGGCGGCGACATGCCCGCACCGCCATAGGGCTTGGGCCAGTCGGGCACGGTATAACCCTTGGCCACGCAGCGTTCGAGCCACAGCTTCTGCGCTTCGTTCTTGAACTGGAAATTGCGGCCGCCCCAGCACATGTCGTCTTCGTCGCGGACGGGCTCGCGCATTTCGGGCGGGCAGTTTTCTTCAAGCCAGGCGCGGATTTCCGCGCGGAAAGCTTCAAGGTCGGACATGGTGGGAGCTCCTCTCTTAATCGAGAGGTTAAATCGCAAGGCGCCCTGCTGGCAAGCGCGGATTTGCCCGGTTTGGCCCCACGCACGGATGCCGTAACGGAAACGTCAAGGGCGTTGACCGGGCAGCCTTGCGCCCTAAGCTGGTAGCAAATCGAAACCGAGGAGAGCTTCAGTGGAATCAGGTGCGCGATTCGCCGGCAAGTGCGTGGTTATCACTGGGGCGGCCTCGGGCATCGGCCGCGCGGCGGCGCTGCTGTTCGCCCGCGAAGGCGCGACCGTTTTCGCCACCGACCTCAACCTGGCCGGGGCCGAAGCAGTGGCGCGCGAGGGCGAGAACATTATCCCCGTGGCCTGCGATGTTTGCGATGTCCCCCAGATCAAGGCCTTGATGGACCACGCCGCCGGAACCTGCGGCGGGATCGACGTCTTGTTCAACAATGCCGCCGCTGGCGGTGCGCGCGGGCGGATCGACGAGGTCGATGCCGAGGGCTGGGACTGGACCATGGATCTGGTGCTGCGCTCGGTCGCCATGGGGATCCACCATGCCGTGCCCCACATGAAAAACCGCAAGGGTGCGGCCATAGTCAACACCAGCTCGATCGCGGCCTGCGGCCCGGGCTATTCGCCGACTGCCTATGCCGTGGCCAAGGCAGGCGTGCTGCATCTGACCAAGTGCGCCGCGGCTGACCTCGCCCAGTTCGGGATCCGCGTGAACGCGGTGCAGCCGGGCTTCATCAACACCAACATCTTCACCGCCAGCCTGGAAGTGCCGGCCGAGCTGGCCGATCAGGCCAAGGCAATGATCCTGCAGATGTCGAGCGCGGCCCAGCCGGTCGCCCGCCCTGGCATGCCCGATGATATCGCCAATGCCGTGGCATACCTTGCCAGCGAGGCCGCTGCCTTTGTCACCGGCACTTCGCTGATCGTCGATGGCGGGATCACCGTTGGACCGCGGCATAGCTGGGATCCGGAGATGCCAGGGATGTTCGCGGCGCTGCAGGCCATGGAAGAACAGGCCAGGGCGGCGGCCGCGCAGTGAGCGGTCCGGCAGTGCTCCCTCCCGCCGAAGAGCTGCCACTGCGGGTCAAGCTGGGCAACGGGTTCGGCTCGATTGCCTATGGGGTGAAGGACAATGGCTTCGCCGTTCTGCTGCTGGTGTTCTACAGCCAGGTGCTGGGGCTGGAAGCGGGGCTGGTCGGGCTGATCCTGCTGATCGCGCTGCTGCTCGATGCGATGATCGATCCCTTGGTCGGTTACTGGAGCGACAAGACCCACAGCAAATGGGGCAAGCGCCATCCCTGGATGTATGCGGCAATCCTGCCGATGGCGGCGGCCTGGCTGATGCTGTGGCATCCGCCGGCGACCTCGGACGCCATGCTCTACCTCTTTCTGCTCCTCTTCGCCTTCCTGATGCGCGCGGCGGTTTCGTGCTATGAAATCCCCGCGCTGTCGGTGGTTCCCGGGCTGACCAGCGACTATGACGAGCGCACTTCGATCACGCGCTGGCGGTTCATTTTTGCCTGGATCGGCGGACTGGCGATGCTGATGCTGGCCTTCGGCGTGTTCCTGGTGCCGTCGGAGCGCTATCCGGTCGGGCAGCTCAATGTCGATGGCTACGGCGCTTACGGCTGGGCCGGCGCGGTGCTGATGGTGCTGGGGGCGACAGTTGGCGCGATCTCTACCCATTCGCGCATCGCCCGCCTCGCCAGCGCCCCGGCCGAGCATCTGCCGCTGGGCCAGACGCTGCGCAAGGTCGCCGCGATCCTGTCCAACCGGGCCTTCCTGATCGTACTGGGGACCACGCTGTTCAACTTCATCAACCTGGGCGTGACCTATTCCACCGCGACCTACATCCTGACCTATTTCTGGGAGATGCCGCAGGCCGGGTTCATCGCCTATTCGTTCGCGCTGTTTATCGGCGTGGTTGTCGCTCTGGGCCTGATCGCGCTGCTGCAGCGCCGGATCGAAAAGCGCAGCGGCGCGGTGGTTTGCGCGCTGATCTCGCTGGCCTTTGGGCTCAGCCCCTATGTGCTGCGGTTTGCCGGCTATTTCCCGGCCAACGATTCGCCTTCGCTGATCCCGCTGCTGTTCACCCTGGTGGCGATTTCCAATGGGCTGGCCGTGGCGGCGGGGATGATGGTCCAGTCGATGGCGGCCGACGTGATCGAAGCCTCGCAGGAGACGACCGGGGAGCGCACCGAAGGGATCTTCTTCTCGGCCTATTTCTTCACGCAAAAGTGCGCGACCGGCATCGGGATCTTTCTGGCCGGGACGATTGTCAGCCTCTCGCAGTTTCCCGCGCGGGCCCGGCCCGGTGAGGTTGCCCCGGCGATCCTCGACAATCTCGCGCTCTACTACCTGGCCGTGCTGACCCTTATCAGCCTGGCCAGCGTCACCATCATTTCCCGATTTCCGATCACCCGCGCGGATCATACCGCGCGTTTGGCCAAGCTGCAGGAGCAGATGGCCTCCCCGCTCGGCCCGGCACCTTAACCGCGCGGTTAATTCATCCTTGGCGCAGCCCGTGGGGCGTGGCAGGGAGGACACACGAGATTCGACATTATCAGGAAAGGCTGACCCCATGGAATTTGATCCTACCGAACGGCAAGTCTACTGGCGCGACCGTGTCCGCGGCTTCATTGAAAGCAATGTGCGCCCGCGCATGGGCGATTATAAGGCGCAGGATGCGGCCGGAGAGCGCTGGAAAGTCATCCCGGTGGTCGAAGAGGAAAAGGCCAAGGCCAAGGCCGCAGGCATCTGGAACCTGTTCATGCCGCCGCAGTCGGGCCGCAGCCACGTCGATGATACGTTCGAATTCGATGGGCCGGGGCTGACCAACCTTGAATATGCGCTCTGCGCCGAGGAAATGGGCCGGGTCGGTTTCTCCAGCGAGGTGTTCAATTGCTCGGCTCCCGATACCGGCAACATGGAAGTGCTGCACCGCTATGGCACCCGCGAACAGAAGGGTCGCTGGCTGAAGCCGTTGATGGAGGGCGAGATTCGTTCGGCCTTCCTGATGACCGAGCCTGCTGTTGCCAGCTCGGACGCGACCAACATCGAATGTTCGATCCGCCGTGATGGTGACGAATATGTCATCAACGGACGCAAGTGGTGGTCGAGCGGTGCGGGCGATCCGCGCTGCAAGATCGCGATCGTGATGGGCAAGACCGATTTCGAAGCCAAGCGCCATGCCCAGCAATCGATGGTGCTGATGGAGCTTGACGCACCGGGCGTTGAAATCATCCGCCATCTGCCGGTCTTCGGCTATGACGACGCCCCCCATGGACACATGGAAATTCAGCTCAACGACGTCCGCATCCCGGCCAGCAACATGCTGCTGGGTGAGGGCCGCGGGTTCGAGATCGCGCAAGGGCGCCTCGGGCCGGGCCGGATCCACCACTGCATGCGCACCATCGGCGTGGCCGAGGAAGCGCTGGCCAAGCTGGTCAAGCGGATCCAGTCGCGTGTGGCTTTCGGCAAGCCGATCGCCGAACAGACCGTCTGGCACGAACGCGTGGCACGGGCCCGGATCGACATCGAGATGACTCGCCTGCTCTGCCTCAAGGCGGCGGACATGATGGACAAGGTCGGCAACAAGTCGGCCGCGGCCGAAATCGCGATGATCAAGGTCCAGGCCCCCAACATGGCGCTCAGGATTATCGACGATGCGATCCAGGCCCACGGCGCTGCCGGGGTGTCGGAGGACTTCGGACTGGCCTCTGCCTATGCCCACCAGCGCACGCTGCGCCTGGCCGACGGTCCGGACGAAGTGCACAACCGCGCAATCGCCCGGATCGAATTTGCCCGCCATTCGGACAATGCCCCTTCGGGCGGCGGCGGGATGAGTTCGGGCGATATTGGGGTTGCGCGCTGAGAACCCTCCCCCTCCCGCTTGCGGGAGGGGGCCGGGGGGTGGGTGTCTTGGGCCAACTGACCCACCCCTAACCCCTCCCGCAAGCGGGAGGGGGACTTTGAAACGGAGAGAATACGATGAAAGCCGCAGTCCTGGTCGAACCTGGCAAACCGCTCGCAATCGAGCAGCTGCAGATCAGCAAGCCCGGTCCGCACGAAGTGCTGATCCGCACCGCGGCGTGCGGCCTGTGCCATTCGGACCTGCATTTCATCGAAGGCACCTATCCCCACCCGCTGCCCGCGGTGCCGGGTCATGAAGCGGCCGGGATCGTCGAGGCGGTCGGCAGCGAAGTGCGCACGGTCAAGGTGGGCGATGCTGTCGTCACCTGCCTTTCAGCCTTCTGCGGGCACTGCGAATTCTGCGTTACGGGGCGAATGTCGCTGTGCCTGGGGGCCGAAACCCGCCGCGCAGCCGGAGCCGAGCCGCGCCTGTCGCGCCCTGACGGCAGCCCGGTCGCGCAAATGCTCAACTTGTCGGCCTTTGCCGAAATGATGCTGATCCACGAGCACGCCTGCACCCGGATCGATCCCGATATGCCGCTCGACCGCGCATCGGTGATCGGCTGCGCGGTGACGACGGGCGCGGGCACCATCTTCAACGCCTGCAAGGTCACGCCCGGCGAAACCGTGGCCGTGGTCGGCTGCGGCGGGGTGGGCCTGGCCGCGATCAACGCCGCCAAGATTGCCGGCGCGGGCAAGATCATCGCCGCCGATCCGATGCCCGAAAAGCGCGCGCTGGCGATCAAGCTGGGGGCGACCGACGTGGTCGATGCGCTGGCCAACGATGCCGCCGAACAGATCATCGAGCTGACCAAGGGCGGGGTCGATCACGCGGTTGAGGCGGTCGGCCGTCCGGCCTCGGGCGAACTCGCGGTGCGCTCGCTGCGGCGCGGCGGGACTGCAACGATCCTGGGCATGATGCCGCTGGGTCATTCGGTCGGGCTCAGCGCGATGGACCTGCTGTCGGGCAAGAAGCTGCAAGGCGCGATCATGGGGATGAACCACTTCCCGGTCGATATGCCGCGGCTGGTCGATTTCTACATGCGCGGACTGCTCGATCTCGACACCCTGATTGCCGAGCGGATTCCGCTGGAAAAGATCAACGAAGGCTTCGAAACGATGAAATCGGCCACCGCCGCGCGCAGCGTGATTGTGTTCGATAGCTGAATTTAGTCCCCCTCCCGCTTGCGGGAGGGGTTAGGGGTGGGCCGGTCCCGCCCTGTCACCCACCCCCAACCCCTCCCGCAAGCGGGAGGGGGGAGAAGTGAAGATGAGCGGAGCGATCAGCGCGGACGAAGCCTTTGTCGGGACGGTCGAGCCCGAAGGTGCCGACAAGCTTGACGAAGCGCGCCTGAGCACCTGGATGCAGGCCAATGTCGAACATTTCGAAGGCCCGTTGCACCTGACCAAGTTCAAGGGCGGGCAGAGCAACCCGACCTACAAGGTCGAAGCGAAGAGCGGCAACTACGTGCTGCGCCGCAAGCCGTTCGGCCCCTTGCTGCCCAGCGCCCACGCGGTTGACCGCGAGTACAAGGTCCAGAACGCGCTCAACAAGGCGGGCTTTCCCGCCGCACGCCAGTTTGGCCTCTGCACCGACGAAACCGTGGTCGGTTCCTGGTTCTACATCATGGACATGGTCGATGGGAAAACGATCTGGGACGGTTCGATGCCGGGCGCTGCGCCGGACTATCGCCGGACAACCTACAATGCGATGATCGACACTTTGGCGGCGCTCCACAATGTCGATATCGAAGCGGTGGGCCTGTCGGACTTCGGCAAGCCGGGCAACTATTTCGGCCGCCAGGTCGATCGCTGGACCAAGCAGTACAAGCTCTCCGAAACCGAGCTGATGCCCGATATGGAGCAGCTGATCGAATGGCTGCCCGCGACGCTGCCCGAACAGACCCGCACATCTGTGGTCCACGGCGACTACCGGATCGACAACATGATCTTCGCCCACGACCGGCCCGAAGTGCTGGCGGTGCTGGACTGGGAGCTTTCGACGCTGGGCGATCCGCTGGGCGATTTCTCGTACGTCTGCATGGCTTATGTCACCGACAACGGCGGGCGCTCGGGCATTCAGGACCTGGACCGCAAGGCGCTGGGCATTCCCGAGCTTGAGGAGCTGGTCGAACGCTATTGCGCCGCCACCGGGCGCGACAGCGTGCCCGACATGAACTGGCTGTTCGCCTACAACTTCTTCCGCCTGGCAGGGATTCTGCAAGGCATCAAGAAACGGGTGATCGACGGCACTGCCAGCTCGGCCCATGCCAAGGAGCAATCGAGCCGGGTCCAGCCGCTGATCGACCGCGCGACGGAGTTTGCAAAGCTGGCCGGGATGTAACCCCCCCGTTCGTGTCGAGCGAAGTCGAGACACTGCGCGCGGCATCTCGACTTCGCTCGATGCGAACGGAGGTTGGGAGGCTGGTGGTGCCTTGCCCTTCGCCGCATCTCCCTCTAACCGGACCGCAAAGACCCTTTGCCCCGGAGTAGCCCGATGTCTGCCGAACTCGCCGCCGCAATCGAACAGGCCTGGGAAGCGCGCGACAGCGTTTCGCCCGCCAGCACCGATGTCCGTGAAGCGGTCGGTGCAGCGCTCGAACTGCTCGACAGCGGCCAGGCCCGCGTGGCCGAGCCCGACGGCAATGGCGGCTGGCAAGTCAACCAGTGGCTCAAGAAGGCAGTGCTGCTCAGCTTCCGGCTCAACGACAACGCGGTGATGGACTGTGGCTCGGCCGGGGCGCCTTCGTTCGACAAGGTGCCGCTCAAGTTCACCGGCTGGGACGAGGCCCGCTTTCGCGCTGCCGGAATCCGCGCGGTGCCCGGCGCGATTGCCCGGCGCGGGGCGCATATCGGCAAGAACGTGGTGCTGATGCCCAGCTTCGTGAACATCGGCGCGCATGTCGGCGACGGGACGATGATCGATACCTGGGCCTCGGTCGGTTCCTGCGCGCAGGTCGGCAGCCATTGCCATATCTCGGCCGGCGCGGGGATCGGCGGGGTGCTGGAACCGATGCAGGCCAACCCGACGATCATCGGCGACAACTGCTTTATCGGTGCGCGCTCTGAGATCGTCGAGGGCGTGATCGTCGGCGAAGGCTGCGTGGTGGCGATGGGGGTGTTCATCACCGCGACCAGCAAGATCGTCAACCGCCAGACCGGCGAAGTGATCACCGGCCATATCCCGCCCTACAGCGTGGTGGTGCCCGGCGCGATGCCGGGCAAACCGCTGCCCGATGGCTCGCCGGGGCCGTCGCTGGCCTGTGCGGTGATCATCAAGCAGGTCGATGCCCAGACCCGCGCCAAAACCGGGATCAACGAGCTGCTGCGCGACTGATGAAGCGGCTGGCCGCCTTGCTGCTGGTACTGGTCGCCCCGCTGGGTGCCCAACCTCCGGCGGCAGCGCCGCCAGCAGCCGAGGCGCCGATTCCGCTGGAAGTGGCCGTGCCGGTTCAGCGTTTCCCGCACGATCCGCAGGCCTTTACCCAGGGCCTGTTCATCGACCGCAGCGAGCTGTTCGAAAGCACCGGGATGGTCGGCCGCTCCTCGGTCCGCAAGGTCGATCTGGCCAGCGGCAAAGTGCTCAAAAGCGCAGCAATCCCGCCGCCCTATTTCGGCGAGGGGATTGCGCCGTGGCAGGGCCAGGTGATCAGCCTGACCTGGCAGAACGGCACCGCCTTTCGCTGGGACCGGACCAGTCTGAAGCGCAAGGGCAGCTTCAAGTACAGCGGCGAAGGCTGGGGTCTGACCAGTACCGGCAGCGAACTGGTGATGTCCGACGGGACCGAGCAACTGCGCTTCCTCGATCCCAAGACCTTCAAGGTTAAACGCACGCTCAAGGTGACCGTCCAGGGCCGCCCGCTCAAATTGCTCAACGAGCTCGAATGGGTCGAGGGGCAAGTGCTCGCCAATATCTGGATGACCCAGTTCGCGGTGCGGATCGATCCCGCCAGCGGCAAAGTGGTAGGCGTGATCGACCTGTCGCGGCTGCGCAGCGAAGCGGGGGCCGCAGGCTCGGACCAGGTCGCCAACGGGATCGCTTATGACGCGCGCACCGGCAAGCTCTACATGACCGGCAAGGAATGGCCCGCGCTGTTCGAAGTGCGGCTTGACCCCGTGAACCCGAGAGGCTGAACCATGCAGCAACTGATCCTTCAGCTGGCCGTCTCGACCGTGATGCTGCTGCTGTGCGTCGCGATCCACGGGCTGGGGCTGTTTAAACTCAGCCGGGTGATGCGCAGCGAAATGACGATCGAGCGGCTGCGCCACATCGAGCCGCTCAGCCCGCGCGGGGCGCTGTTCACCATGACCATCGTGCTGGCGATGTTCATGCTCCACGGGCTGGAGATCTGGGCCTTCGCGCTGCTCTACTGGCTGCTGGGTGCGGTTCCCGGGTTCGAGGGGGCGCTCTACTTCTCGGCGATCAGCTATTCGACCGTGGGCTACAACGACACCCATATCCTGCCCGAATGGCGGCTGGTGGGCGCGTTTGAATCGGTGCTGGGGATTTTCCTGCTGGGCTGGTCAACCGCCTTCTTCTTCCGCATGCTGGGGCGGATCGAGGCGCATTAGACCCTGTCCTGTTAGGGTTGAATCTCCCCTCTTCGGCGGGGAGGGGTTGGGGGTGGGGGGCCACGCCCGAGAGGGCAGAACCCCCATCCCAACCCTTCCCCAATGGGGAAGGACTTTCCGGTTCAATCAAAACAGGGCAAGCTCTAGATCGCGTAGGCGCGCAGTCTTGCCGCGCCCCGAAGCTGCGCATCATCGTGGTCGAGATATTGCGCGGGCCAGACCACATCGCGATGCGGGTGGTCATGCGCAGTCGCGGTCCATCAACCCGCGGTAGAGCCCTTGCAGCCGCAGGACCATCGGCCCGCGCCCATCGGTGATCTTGCGCCCGTCGATCTCGGTTACCGGGACCACGCCTGCAAAGGTCCCGGTGCAGAACGCCTCGTCCGCGCCGTGGGCTTCGGTCAGCGAGAAGTTCTTTTCGAACACCGGAATCCCGTTCTCGCGGCAGACCCGGATGACATTGGCGCGGGTGATCCCGCCCAGGCAATAGTCGCCGCTGCTGGTCCAGACCTCGCCCTTGCGGACGATGAAGAAGTGCGTCGAATTGCAGGTTGCGACAAAGCCGTGCGGATCAAGCATCAGCCCTTCGTTGGCCCCGGCCTGGGTCGCCTGGATGCAGGCGGTGATGCAGTTGAGCTTGATGTGCGAATTGAGCTTGGATCCTGAACCGCCGGATCGCCGCGCCGGACGTGGACGGTGAACAGGGTGATCCCGTGTTCGATCACCTCGGGCAAGGGGTGCTTGTATTCGGGGATGATCACGATGGTCGCAGGGGAGATCACCACGCGCGGGTCCTGGTACGGGGTCGAGCGGATGCTGCGGGTGACCATCAGGCGGATGTGGACACCATCGCTGCCGCGCATGCCGTTGCCGTCGATGGTTTCATCCAGCCGCCGGGTCAGCTCTTCGCGGGTCAGGCCAATGTCCATCATGATCGCCTTGGCACCCTCGTAAAGCCGACCCAGATGCGCCTCGAGGAAAGCGAACCTGCCCTTGTGCAGCCGCAGCCCTTCCCAGACCCCGTCGCCCAGCATGAAGCCCGAATCGAACACCGAAACCATGGCCTCAGCCCGCGGCACCATGGCACCGTTGACACTGACCAGGATCGCCTCGTTGCGCGGATCGGCGATGAATTCCTGCGTACCTTTGGCCATCAGAAGCTCGTCGGGTTCTCGATCGGCGGGTCCATGCGGCGCGATGCGGCATAGGCTTCGGCCGCTTTCAGCACCCGCAGCATGTTGCGGCTGGCGAGCTTTTCGAGGTCGGCCTGGCTCCACCCGCGCCGCGCCAGTTCGATGAACAGCGCGGGGTAGCTCGCGGCATCTTCCAGCCCGACGACGGCGACATCGATCCCGTCAAGATCGGCCCCCAGCCCGACATGATCGACCCCGATCCGCTTGGCGATGTAATCGATGTGGTCGGCGACGTCCTTCACCGTGCCGCGCGGCATCGGGTTGGCTTTGACCCAGTCCTCAAGCTCAGCCTTGGCCCGCGCGGGGTTGCCCCGGTGCAGGGTCTTGAGCCGGGCCTCGATCGCATCGCGTTCTGCCCCCCAGCGCCGCGCCGCATCGAGCACGAAGGGCGGGTAAAAGTTGACCATCACGATCCCGTCATTGATCTTGAGCGCATCGAGCGCAGAATCGGGCACGTTACGCGGGTGGGGATTGACCCCGAAAGCGTTGGAATGGCTGGCGATCACCGGCGCCTTGGCGATGGCGAAAACATCGAGCATGGTCTTTTCGCTGACGTGCGAGATATCGACCAGCATGCCCAGCCGCTGCATTTCGCGGACCACGTCCTTGCCCAGCGGGTTCAGCCCGTTGTGGACGGGGGCATCGGTGGCCGAATCCGCCCAGCTGTTGTTCTTCGAATGGGTCAGCGTCATGTAGCGCGCGCCCATGGCATACAATTGCCGCAGTACCGCCAGGCTGCCGCCGATCGAATGGCCGCCTTCCATGCCCATCATCGAGCCGATCCTGCCCTGCTTCCAGGCCGCCTCGATGCAGGCGCTGTCGAGGCAGAACTGGAGCTGCTGCGGATAGCGGGCGATCAGCCGGCGGGTGACGTCGATCTGTTCGATCACCGCCTGGACCGCCTGGGTGTCGGAAAGATTGGCCGAGATATAGACCGACCAGAACTGCGCGCCGACCTTGCCCGTTTTCAGCCGGGCCAGATCGGTATGCATGGCCACGTCGCCCTTTGCCGGATCGGCAGTATTGCGCGTGTCGGCAAAGTCGAACCCGTCCAGCACATTCTTGCGCCGGTCGCGCAGTATGCCGGGCACGTCGTTGTGCCCGTCCCACACCGGCGCGGCAGCCAGCGCGGCCATGGCAACCTGTTCGGGCGTGCGCGCCGGTTTGGCCGGTAGCGAGGCGGATAGCGTCAGCGAACAGGCCAACAAGGCAGCCAGCAGGATCGGTTTGCGCATCAAGGTGTCCTGTTCAGTGAGCTGGCGGAGTGCCATGTGTTTGGGGGGATTTGGTTCAGGCCGGAGCGAGAATGGCTGATTTCGAGAACCGGCGCGCAGCGACCATTTTGGTCGTGAGCACCGGAAGCGCAGAAAGCGGCTGTTCGCAGCCCGGCATGGGCCAAATCCCCCCAAACACTAGCCAAGCTCTCCGGCCAGGTCGAGCAGCTTCAGCATCACCGCCGCGCCGCATTGCTGCGACTTGGCCGTGGGATCGAAGCGCCTGTCGGCAACGAATTTGCCGCTGGTGAACAGGTTCGAGAAGCTCCACAGACAGGGCGATGAGCGCCCGCTGCGGCGATAGCCAAAGCCGTTGCAGACCTCGAGCCGGTGGAGCATGCGCGGCAAGGACCAGTCGCTCTGCCCGGCAAAGCCCAGCAGCCGCAGCGCGCCGCGCGCATCCTGCGGCAGCAGCGTCTGAAGCGGGCCGGGCAGCTTGCCCTGAAGCACTGCGGGCAGCGAGACCGGCGCGGCCAGAGCCAGCATGGCCCCGCTGCCCAGCAATTCGCGCCTGGTTAGGGATCTGTGCATCCGACTCGCCCCTTCAAGCGAAGTCTAGCACTTTCCAGCGGTTAACCAAGCAAGTGGCCTGGCCTCCCACTACTTTTCGGGTGTGCAATCCATGAACCAGGTGTGGTCCTTGAATTCGTCGAACTTGTGGTAGGTGCCGGTCAGCTTGATGCCCTTGCCCGGCTTGAGCTGCATCACAAAGACCGATGTGCCGGGCGCCATCAAGCAGCTGATCCCGGACAAGGTCTTGGCCTGCCCCGGCAACCGCAGCGCCTGTTCGTGCGGCTGCAAGATCTTGAAGGCCACGCGGTAGCGATCGCCATCCTTGATCACATAATCGACACTGCCCGACAGCGTGAGACGCTTGCTGGCATAGCGCTGCTCCACCGCCAGCACATTGCGTTCGGCATCCTTTGATATCTGCTGCGAGAATGCCTGTGCACTCATCGCCACTGGCGCGGCCTGAACAGTGGTCGCCCCGGCCCCGCTCTTAGCGGCCAGTCGCCCGGCCTTGCCGCCCTTGAGCTCGGCCAGTACCGCGCACATCTCGGCCTTGGCCAGGTCCGGCTTGGTTGCCATGCCGGTGCGCAGCTTGGCGACCATCTGTACGGTGCCCACACCGTTCTGCTGGGTGGCGGTGATCTCGATCGGGAAAGCGCGGGTCTTGCCGCTCATCGGTTGTTCGATCAGCATCGCGCCGCCAGCCGGTTCGGCAGCAATGATATCGTACCCGCGCTTGGCGACGATCGCTCTGAGCTGATTGATCGCAACATCGGGCGGCAAATCGACCACGGTGGTCGTGGCGGTGAAGTGCTGCCCGGAAATGATGCTGCCCTTCTTGATGAAGGTATCCTCACAGGTTCCGGCCCGGGCGGCGGCGGGTACGGCAAGGACAGCGAGGGCGGCAAACCCAGCCAGATGGGTCGGTTTGAACACAGGGAATTCTCCAGACAATGCCTAGGCGTAGCGCAGCGATTTGCGGGCCTTAGGCCTGCACACCTTGCGCTGAATTGAACGAAATCGACTTCGTCGCGATCGACCGGTCCAAGAATCAGCCTTCAGCCTCGCGCTCAAAGGCTGCGTTTCCGCCGATCTTGGCGGCCAACCGTCCGAGCATGGCCAGCACCACCACTGCGACCAAGGTTGCCAGGATCGCGTAAGTGTAGAGCCCGGCGAGATCGTCGCTGATCCCCAGCTTGGCCAGTGTCGCCTTGATCGCCTCGTTCCAGGCCAGTGCGGCTACCAGCCCCAGCGAGGCGGAAGCGAGCGAGATCATGGTTTGCACCATCGCGCGTGGATCGGTCATTGTGGATACTCCCCTGACTGATTGAAAACGGGGTGCATCCTATCGACAGGCGCGATGGGGACAAGCCGGTTCACGGCGATTGCGCACAGGGCCAAGCCGTGCTGACTGGGCGCGATGGAACTGCTGGCCGATCCCGCTACCCTGCTGCTTGCCGCGCTGGCAGTGGCGGTACTGGGCCTGGCCAAGGGCGGCTTGGCGGGGCTGGGCGCGCTGGCAACGCCCTTGATGGCGCTGGTGCTGCCGCCGGTCACCGCCGCCGCGATCCTGCTGCCGGTCTTGCTGGTCCAGGACGTGGTCAGCGTCTGGTCGTACCGGAAGAGCTGGAGCGGGTGGATCATCGGCTGGATGCTGCCCGGCGCTTCCACCCGGTGCCCTGCATATCAATCCTCCCCCCAGGGACAGCCGAAAGATCAGTCGGCGTGCCTATGATGCGTCAATTGCAGGTTCGCGTCGAGCCTCTTCCACAGTGGCCTCGCCAGCCCGCTTTGGCGTAGTCTTGAGCACCAGCCAGGCCAGCGCCACAACCATCGCAGCGATCAGGAATGGCGCGCCGGGGAAGTAAACCGGGGCACGCGACGAGGTGAAATAGGCCATCGGTTCGACCAGCATCAAAGGCGCGATGATCGAGCCCAGCCCCATCACCATCGCCGCCAGCCCCTGAACCTCGCCCTGGGTCTCGGCCGTGGCCCGGCGCGAAAGCAGCGCCATCAGACTGGGCTGGACCAGCGATTGCACTGCAACCGCAGCCAGCAGCGCAAAGGCCAGCACGGTGCTGGTGCAAAAGGCATAGCCAAGGAACCCCAGCCCGGCCCCCACCATGCCCAGCTGCGCCGCGCTGCGCTCGCCCAGGCGGCGCACTGCGGGGCCGGTGATGAAAGTCTGGCTGAGCGCAATGACGATCCCGACCGCGGCCAGGCTGAGCCCGATCATCCGGTCCGACCAGCCGAGCTGGGCGATCCCCCAGAAGCTCCAGGTCAGCGGATAGACCAGGCTGGCGACCTGCCAGAACAGCAGCGCAAACGCGATCCGCCGCATCCCCGGCGAGGCTTTGGCTGCACGCCAGGCCCCGAACGGATTGGCCCGCGCCAGCGAGAAGGGGCGGCGGTGCTCCGGCTTCAGTGTTTCGGGGAACATCGTCAGCCCGTAGATGCAGTTCGCCGTCGCGAGTGCCAGCGCGACCCAGAACGGCGCGGTGTCACCAAACTGGGTCAGCATCCCGCCCAAGGCCGGGCCAGCGATGAACCCCACCCCGAAGGCGGCCGAAACCATGCCGAAATTTCTCGCGCGGTCTTCGGGCGCGGTAATATCGGCCACGGCGGCCTGCGCCGGGCCATAGGATCCGCCGAAGACCCCGGTCAGCACGCGTCCGAACGCGACCATCGCGATGCTGCCCGCAAATGCCAGCACGGCATAGTGGGCCGCCATCCCCGCCAGCGCGATCAGCAGCACCCGCCGCCGCCCGAATGCGTCCGACAGATTGCCCAGGATCGGCGCGGAGAAAAACGCCGCGAGCGCCATCAGCAGCCCCATCCAGGTGCTGACCCCAATCGCCTGGTCAAGGCTGAGCGAGCCGACCCGCATCAGCAATCGCGGCAAGACCGGCATGATCAGGCCAAAGCCCATCGCGTCGATCAGGATCGTGAACATCACGAAGCGCAGGGCGTGGCGGTTCTCTCCGGTCACGCGCGCCGGCCAGGATGATGCATGGTCCAGAATTGCGGACTGCCCTGGCCGGCGGTCCATTCAGCGGCAACCTGATAGCCAAGGTTTTGGTAGAGTCCGACGTTGGAGGGCGTTGCTGTTTCCAGCACCGAAGGCACGCCTGCCTCTGCCGCCTCGGCCAGGCCAGCGCGGATCGCCAGCCCGCCCAGGCCCTTACCCTGACAATCCGGCCTGACACCTGCATATTTGAGGTACATCCAACTCTCGTCCTGCGGCAGGTGCTGGCGGATTGCCGCATCGGTGGCGAGTGCTTGCGGCAGGTGCCTGCGAAATATCGGGACATAACGCAAGGCACCGGGGTGCCAGATCGGCTGATGGCGGTGGACTGATCCGGGCGGACGCCACAGCGTCACCGCTTCGCAGCCGGGCGTTCCCATGATCTTGCCGAAGCGCAAATGCTCATCGAACACGATTGCCATGAAAGCCTTCAACCGGGCCGGACGCATCTGGGCATCGGGGATCAGCCAGGACAGCGCCGGATCGTCCTGAAAAGCCGCGGCCAGCGTCGCGACCGCGCGGCTCCGCTCACTTGCCCCCAGCGGCACAATTCTGCGATCGATTTCCACGGGACCACACTGGCAGCCTTGCCCAAGCTCGGCAACCGCCTTACCCCCTTGGCGCTATGGCCCGGTGCGAAGGGAATCCGTGAATGGCCGCCGACGACGAAGACTATGTCTATGACGAGGACAGCGGCGAATGGCTGCCGGCCTCGGACCTCGCCGCCAAGCGCGCCGCCGAAAGCGCGGTCGAAGTGCGCGATGCGGTGGGTAACGTCCTGGCCGATGGCGATGCAGTGACCCTGATCAAGGACCTGACCGTCAAGGGCGCGGGGCAGACGCTCAAGCAGGGCACCGTGATCCCCTCGATCCGGCTGACCGGCGATGCGCAGGAAATCGACTGCAAGTACCCCGGCATCAAGGGCCTGGTGCTGCGCGCCGAATTTGTCCGCAAACGGTAGCACGCGCATGAACAGCCCCGCCGCCCGCCTGACCGCCGCCTTGCTTTCCGCCGCGACCTTGCTGGCAATGGTGCCGCCGCTCATCAACAACAGCGCCGATCAGGGCGGGCTGCTGGCCGGG
>PNJT01000042.1 GCA_013822005.1 Novosphingobium sp.
GAAACCATGGACCGCGCCGCAACCGCCGCAAAGATCGCCGCGCTGATCGAGCCCTTCAACAAGAAGGGCGTGGAAATCAGCGATGCCACCACATTTGCCGGTGATCTGGAATTCGACAGCCTGACGGTGATGGATTTCGTTGCCGCGATCGAGGATGAGTTCGACATCATCATCAGCATGAACCAGCAGGCCGAGATCGAGAATTACGGCCAGTTGATCGATGCCGTGGTGAAGCTGCAGGGGTAGATTTCGCCCCTACCCGCAGGGGAGGGGCAACGAGACTTGGTGGCTTTGCCGCCTAGTCGCAGTGGGGTGGGGGCTCGACGCCAGCGTGGAACCCCCACCCCAACCCCTCCCCGCCGGGAAGGGGCTTTCAGGTTTCAAAGTGTGGGTGTTTGTATGACCGACCTTTTCTCCAAGTTCGATCCGCTGATCGAGATGCGCCGCGCGCTGCTCTCCACGGGCCAGGAAGATCCGTTCAACCTGGTGATGGAAAAGGTGCTCTCGCCCACCGTCGCGGTGTGCAACGGGCGCGAGACGATTTTGCTTGGCACTTACAACTACATGGGGATGACTTTCGATCCCGATGTGATCGAGGCGGGCAAGCAGGCGCTGGACGATTACGGCAGCGGCACCACCGGCAGCCGCGTGCTCAACGGCACCTACGCCGGGCACCGGCTGGTCGAGGAAGCGCTCAAGCTCTTCTATGGGATGGACCACGCGATGGTCTTTTCCACCGGCTACCAGGCCAACCTGGGGATCATTTCGACCATCGCCGGCAAGGGCGATTACATCGTGCTCGACATCGACAGCCACGCCTCGATCTGGGACGGCTGCAAGATGGGCGATGCCGAAGTGGTGCCGTTCAAGCACAACGATATCGAAGCGATGGAAAAGCGCCTCAAGCGGATCCCCGAAGGCGCGGGCAAGCTGGTGATCCTCGAAGGCGTCTATTCGATGCTGGGTGATATCGCCCCGCTGAAGGAAATGATCGCGGTTGCCAAAAAGCACGGCGCGATGGTGCTGGTCGACGAGGCGCATTCGATGGGCTTTATCGGTGCCAATGGGCGCGGCGTGGCTGAGGATCAGGGTTGCCTTGAGGATGTCGATTTCGTGATCGGCACGTTCTCCAAGTCGGTCGGCACGGTCGGCGGCTTCTGCGTTTCGAACCATCCCAAGTTCGAGATCTTGCGGCTGGTCTGCCGCCCTTACGTGTTCACCGCCAGCCTGCCGCCGTCGGTGGTCCACACCGCCGCCACCTCGATCCGCAAGCTGATGCACGCCGGCAACAAGCGCGCGCATCTGTGGGAGAATTCCAAGATCCTCCACAAGGGCCTGCGCGATGCGGGCTTCCAGCTTGGCACCGAAGAGCCGCAATCGGCGATCATCGCGGTGATCATGCCCGATCTGGAGCGCGGCGCGGCGATGTGGGAAGCGCTGCTGCACGAAGGGCTCTATGTGAACCTCGCGCGTCCGCCCGCGACCCCGGCGAACATGACCTTGCTGCGCTGCTCGCTCTGCGCCGAGCATACGGCCCAACAGGTCCAGACGATCATCGGCATGTTCAAGCGCGCCGGGGCGACCGCCGGGATCCTGTGACGTGAACTGGGGCTGGCGGCGCTGGGTGATCGGCCTGCTGGCGCTCGCGTTGCTCGCGCTGCTCCACCGCGGCTTGCTGTTTCCGCCCAAGGAACTGACCATGGTGGATGCGCCTTGCGCGCCGGTGGCCGGGACCAGCCAGATGGTGCCGCGCGGCGATTGGGCCGCGGTCTGCGCCTATCATGCCGACAATGCCCGGCTGATCGCCGCCGGAATCCGTCCACGGCTGGTGCTGTTCGGGGATTCGCTGGTCCAGGACTGGGGCAAGCACCAGCCCGCGCTGTTCGGCGATGAATGGGTGGGGCGCGGGGTGCGCGGGCAAGGCACCACACGCATGCTGGCGCGATTCCGCAGCGATGTCATCGCGCTGAAGCCGCAGGCGGTGATCATCGTCGGCGGAACCAACGATCTGATCGCCGCCGATACCCGGATCGGCCCCGAGCAGGTCCTGGCCAATATCGAAACGCTGGTCGATCTGGCTGAGGTCAACGGGATCGCGGTGATCCTGACCACCCTGCCCCCGGTCGGGCACTTCTCCAATCGTCCCGGTTTTGCGCCCCAGCCGTTTACCGCGCGGCTCAACCAGCAGCTGCGCGATCTGGCCCAGCGGCGCGCCTTGGTGCTGGCCGATTTCCATGCGGCGCTGGTCGCCCCTGGCGGCACAGCCTATCGCGCGGGCTTCAGCGAGGACGGCGTCCACCCCAATGCGGCCGCCTACCGCGCGCTGGAGCCCGTGGTGCGCTCGGCCCTTGCCGAAGCCGAAACAAGGCGCAACAAGGCGCGGTGATGACAAACCGCCTGCTTGCGATTGCCCTGGCGCTGGCTGCCTTGACCGCGGCATCGGCCGCGCAGGCCCGGCAAGAGAGTACCCCACCCATTCCGGAGACCGCCATGCTCGATGATCCTTGCGCCGGGCGCGCCGCCACTGTCTATTCGCCCGGCACCGACTGGGCCTGGCTGTGCCGCTATCACGCGGCCAATCAGGCGCTGGCCGGCAAGGCGGTCGATGTGGTGCTGATCGGGGACTCAATCACCGAAGGCTGGGCCAATCAGGATCCCGGCTTCTTTGTGGGCGGCATTGTCGGCCGCGGGATATCGGGCCAGACCAGCCCGCAATTGCTGGTGCGCTTCTGGCAGGACGTGGTCGCGCTGCGGCCCAAGGTGGTGCACATCATGATCGGCACCAACGACATCGCCGGCAATACCGGGCCGACCTCGCCAGAGGCCTACAAAAACGCGATCCGCGCGATGGTGACCCTGGCCAAGGCCAATCATATCGTGGTGATCCTGGGCTCGATCCCGCCGGCCGACCGGTTCAGCTGGGCCCCCCAGCATAGACCCGCGCCGACGGTCGCCGCGCTCAACCTGTGGCTCAAGGACTATGCCGCGGCCGAAGGGCTGGTCTATGCCGACTATCACAGCGCGCTGGCTGGCCCCAATGGCGAGTTTCCGCCCGCGCTGGCACCCGATGGCGTGCACCCCAACGAGGCCGGCTATGCCGCAATGCGCCCAATCGCCGAACGCGCCCTGGCCGAAGCGCAGGTGCTGGTTGGGCATCATCACCGTCACCAGTGTCACCGGAGCAAATAGAATGGCCAACCGTCTTTCAGGCAAGCGCGCGCTGGTGACCGGGGCGGCACAAGGGATTGGCAAGGCGATTGCCGCGGCTTTCGTGGCCGAGGGGGCCGAAGTGCTGCTGACCGACCGCGATGCCGCGCGGCTGGCGGAAACCGCGGCGGAGCTTGGGCAGGAGGGACTGGTCGCGGATGTCTCGCAAAAGGCCGAGATCGAACGGATTTTCGCCCGCGTCGCTGAGCGCTGGGGCGGGCTTGACGTGCTGGTCAACAACGCCGGGATAACCCATGCCGCCGAGCTGGACGAGCTGACCGAGGCGGACTTTGACCGGGTCCTGGCAATCAACCTCAAGGCACCGCTCTGGGCCACCCAGGCGGCAGCGCGGGTGATGCAGCCGGGCGGCGCGGTGATCAACATGAGCAGCGTTAACGCGGTGCTGGCGATAGCCAACCAGATCCCTTACGCAGTGTCCAAAGGTGCACTCAAGCAACTGACCAATGTAACCGCATTGGCACTTGCCCCCAAAGGCATCCGGGTCAACGCGATCGGCCCCGGCTCGATCATGACCGACATGCTCAAAGGCATCATGAACGACCGTGCTGCCGAGGAGAAAATCCTCAGCCGCACTCCGCTGGGCCGTTGCGGCGAGCCTGAGGAAGTGGCGGCGGTCGCGGTGTTCCTGGCGAGCAGCGAGAGCAGCTATATCACCGGGCAGACGATCTATCCCGACGGCGGGCGGATGGGGCTGAACTATACCGTGCCGGTCCGGCAGGGCTAGTCGAACTGGACCTTGCCGCGCCCGGCCTTGACCGCGCCGCGCTTTTTCTTGCCTTCCAGCCGCGCGGTCTTGCCGACCCGGTTGAGGCGGCTCTTGGCGCGCTTTTCGGGCAAGTCGTGGGCATCGCGGATCAGCTCGGCCAGCCGCTGACGGGCATCGGCGCGGTTGGCTTCCTGGGTGCGAAACTTGCGCGCGGTGAAGACCAGCTCGCCCTTGGCGGTCAGCCGGGTCCCGGCCAGCTGCTTGAACCGTGCGAAGACCGGGGGCGAGAGGCGCAGCGCGTAAGCATCGAGGCGCAGCTGAACTGCGGTTGCGACCTTGTTGACGTTCTGCCCGCCGGGGCCGCTGGCGGCGATGAAGCTTTCGCTGAGCGCGGCCATGGCCCGCGCAATCGCCGCTTCAACTTCGTCAGCCATCGCTGAACCCCAGCGCCTGGAAATCGGCCGGCAGGGGAGACACCGCGACAATCGGCGGCTTCTCCCCGCGCTGTACGGTGAGGCCAGCGGCGTGAAGCATGGTCCGCTTCGCCCCTTTGCCCTCACCGTAAATCGGATCGCCCAGCAGCGGTGCGCCCAGCCCTGCCAGCGCGTGTATCCGGATCTGATGGGTCCGCCCGGTCTCGGGCCGGAACTCGACCAAGGTCAGTCCGCCCTGCACTGCCAGCTTGCGCCAGTGCGTGACCGAAGGCTTGCCCTTCTTCGCCGGAATCATCCGCCAGCCCGCTTCGGCGCTGGAAATCTTGCTCAGCGCCAGCTCGATCGTGCCCTCGTCCGTCTCAAGCATTCCGGCGACGATCCCCAGGTAGCGCTTCTCGACCTCGCGCGCCTCGAAGGCGGCGGCGAAGCGTTTCAGGGCCTTGGGGTTGCGCGCCAGCAGCAGGCAGCCCGAGGTATCGCGGTCCAGCCGGTGGACCGCCACCGGCACGCGCTGGAATCCCAGCTTGAGCGCTTCGAGGTAGTTTTCCAGGCTGAGGGCGCCATCGCGCGGCGGATCGATCGCGAGGCCCGCCGGCTTGTCGATCACCAGCGCCTCGCCGTCTTCGAACAGGATCGGCAACTGGGTCATGACAAGGCTTTCTCGATCCGGCGGACCGCTTCACTAAGAGTGGCTTCGCTGGCCGCAAAGCTGATGCGGAAGCCATCGCGGTCGCCAAAGGCCGAGGCCGGAACCACCGCGACGCCTTGATCGAGCAGGTGCAGGCACAGCGTGTTATCGTCGCCGAAACGCGCCATATGCGGGGCGGCATCGACCATGCAGTAGAACGCCCCATCGGGCGAAGGCGTCGATAGCCCCGGCACCGCATTGATTGCGCTGACCACCTTGTCGCGGCGCTGGCGCATCACTTGGCACCACTCGGTCAGAAAGTCCTGCGGGCCCTCCAGCGCGGCCACGGCGGCGGCCTGGCTGGTGGTCGAAGGGCTGCCCATCGAATGCGACTGGAGCTTGCCCATCGCCTTGATCAGCGATTCCGGCCCGGCGGCAAGCCCGACCCGGAAGCCGGTCATCGCGTGGCTCTTGCTGAGGCCCGAGACGGTCAGCACCCGGTCCGCCAGCGCCGGGCACAGCGCGGCAATCGTGGCATGGCGGCCTTCGACATAGCGCAGCGGCGCATAGATATCGTCGGACAGCACCAGAACTTGCGGGTGCCGCAGCAGCACTTCGGCCAGCGCCTCAAGCTCGCTTGCCGGATAGACCGCACCGGTCGGATTGCCCGGGCTGTTGAGCAGCAGCCAGCGCGTGTTCGCCGTGATCGCGGCGTCAAGCTGGGCGGGTGTGATCCGGTAGCCCGTGGCTGGCGTGGTTTTCAGCGGCACCACCCTGCCGCCTGCAAAGCGGACGATTTCGGGATAGGAGACCCACCACGGCGCGGGGATCAGCACTTCGCCTCCCGGATCGAGCGTTGCGCACAGCGCATGGAAAATCGCCTGCTTGCCCCCGGCGCTGACGATAACTTGCGATACCGGAACCTCAATCCCGAGGTCGCGCGCGAAGTGCAGCGCCGCTGCCTGGCGAACGGCCAGCGTGCCCGCAACGGGCGTATACTTGGTATCGCCGGCATCGAGCGAGACCTTGGCTGCTTCGATCACATGGGCGGGGGTGGCAAAGTCGGGCTCGCCCACAGAGAGCGAGATGATGTCATGGCCGGCCGCGCGCAGTTCGGTGGCACGATCACTCATCGCCGCCGTGCTCGACGGGGCGATCCGGGTGAGGGCCTGGCTTAGTTTCACAGCAGCTTGGCCTGCATCAGCCCGCGCAGCGCATTGCCCAGCAGGAACCCATCCTTGAGATCATCCAGCGTCAGTTCGGCCTCGACCGCGCGGCCCGCCTCGATCAGCGAGCGGCGCAGCACGCCGGGCAGCAGGCCCAGCCGCGCGGGCGGGGTCAACAGCTTGCCCTCGCGCTCGACGAACAGGTTGGTGAAGCAGCCTTCGGTGACCAAGCCATCGTCACGCACGAACAGCGCCTCACCGGCCCCGGTCTGCTGAGCGGCTTTCAGCCCGGCCTCATAGAAGCCCCGGTCGCTGCTCTTGTGGCGCAGCCGCCAGTCGCCGCTATCGACCGGCAGCGGCAGTAGAGCGCAGGTCAAGGGCTCGGCCAGCGGCTCGGGCAATGCGCTCAGCTCGAGGCTGTAAGCCCCGCCGCGCGAGGCCAGCAGGCGCAGTTTGGCGGGCGCATCGGCTTCGAAGCACAGCGCCTGGATGGCGTTGCGCACCGCATGGCGATCAAAGGCAAAACCCAGTTCCCTGGCGCTGGCCTTGATCCGCTCAAGGTGCAGCTCGAGCAGCGGCACGCCTTCTTCAGGCGTGAAGCGCATGGTCTCGATCAGGTCGGCCCCGCCCGCGCTCATCCGCACGAAACCGCCCTTGATCAGGCATTCGCGCCATTCGGTCAGCACTTCGCTGTCGGCGACGATCGCCCCGCCAACCCCCAGCACTGCGCGGCCGCGCTGGTTCTCGCTCGGAGTCAGCCGCAGCGTGCGGATCGCGACATTGAAAGCAGCCTCGCCGCCCGCATCGATCCGGCCGATCGCGCCGCAGTAAGGCCCGCGGGCATCGCGCTCGACTGCGTCGATCAGCTCCATCGCCCGGATCTTCGGCGCGCCAGTGATCGACCCGCAAGGGAACAGCGCGCGCAGCATATCGACCGCGCCCATTCCGTCCTGCAAGCGCGCGCGCACCGTGGTGACCATGGTGTGGACCGTGGGGTAAGTCTCCACCGCGAACGGCGCATCGACCTTGACGCTGCCCGCCTCGGCCACGCGCGACAGATCGTTGCGGATCAGATCGACAATCATCAGGTTTTCGGCCCGGTCCTTGACCGACGCCGCCAGCTCTTCTTTCAACGCCGCATCCTCTGCCGCATCGCGGCCACGCGGGCGCGTGCCCTTCATCGGCTTGGCAATGGCCGCACCATCGCGTTCGGCAAAGAACAGTTCGGGCGAGAAGCTCAGCAGCCAGTGCGTACCATCGAACAGTACCCCGCCATAGCCGGCATTGGCCGCCGGACGCGCGGCGGCATAGAGCGCCAGCGGATCGCCGCGGTAGGAGCCGGCCAACGGGAAGGTCAGATTGGCCTGATAGATATCGCCCGCCGAAATCCGTTCCTGCAGCTCGGCAAAGGCCTGGGCATAGCCGCCCGGCGACACGGCCGGATCGAGCGGGCCAACCTGGGCCAGTCCGCCTCCGCCGCGCGCGGCCAGCCAGGCCGGGACATCGGCTGCCGGGATCTCGGTGTAGCCGTCAAAGGCCCCGAACCAGACCAGTGGCCCACTCGCCCCGGTCCGGCCAGCCGCCAACGGAGCCAGCCGGTCTTCCAGAGCGAGGCCCGCTTCATAGGCGAAATAGCCCGCCAGTTCGGCGCCTTCGGCCTGCAAGACTGCGATCCGCTCCAGCGCGGGCAGCACCTCATCGACGCGGCGCGCGACCACCACTTCGCGCGGGGATTCATAAAGGCGGGCCGGGCTGGCGCCTGCGGGCCGCGCGTCGTCTAGCAGGATGAAGGGATCGGACATTTGAGGGCGCTTCTAGCCGCGCTTGCTGAGACTTGCAAAAGGCCACTCGCGCAAGTGCTTGGCGCAGGCTATCTCGGGCCAGAGAAGCGGATTCAGGCGGAGCCCATTTGCGATGGACGAGATCTTCATAGGCCTTGCGGACAGCGGCGAACGCCAAGTGCTGCGGCTCGACAAGGCCAACCGCCACGGGCTGATCGCCGGGGCAACCGGGACCGGGAAGACCGTGACCTTGCAAGTGATGGCCGAACAGTTCAGCCAGGCCGGGGTTCCGGTCTTCGTTGCCGATGTCAAAGGCGACCCCTCGGGCATCTGCATGGCCGGGAGCGACAGCTTTGCCCATGCCGATGCGCTGAAGCAGCGCGCCAGGGACCTGGGGATCGAACCTTACGACTACCGCGACAACCCGGCGGTGTTCTGGGACCTGTTCGGCCAGAAGGGTCATCCGATCCGCACCACTGTTTCGGAGATGGGCCCACTTGCTGTTCGACGATGCCCCCGAAGCGCTGTTCGACAAGGTCGAGCAGGTCGTCCGCCTGATCCGCTCGAAGGGCGTCGGGGTCTATTTCATCTCGCAGAACCCGATCGACATTCCGGAGAAAATCGCCGGGCAACTGGGCAACCGGGTGCAGCACGCCTTGCGCGCCTATACCCCGCGCGATCAGCGCGCGATCAAGGCCATGGCCGAGACCTTCCGGATCAATCCCAAACTTGATGTCGAAGCGGCGATAACCGAGCTCAAGGTGGGCGAGGCGCTGGTTTCGATGCTCGACGCGGACGGCGCGCCGGGCGTGGTTCAGCGCACCTTGGTGGCCCCGCCGCGCAGCCGTCTGGGTCCGGTCAGCGACAAGGAACGCGCGATCGGGCAGTCGATCAGCCCGTTCGAGGGCAAATACGAAGTGGCGGTCAACCGCGAAAGCGCCGCCGAAGTGCTGGCGCGCAAGGCTGCAGACGCGGTCGCAGCAGCGAAAGTGGTCGAAGACCAGGGCACCGAGGCCCAGCGCGCCCAGCCGCGGCGCAGTCCCTCGCTGTGGGAGCGCGCCGGAAAGGCCGCGTTCGGCGCGGCGGTCGGCCGGTTTGTGCGCGGGATCGTGGGCAACCTGCTGCGTTGACGCTGGTCGGGCAGGGATTGCCCTTCATCGAAGCCAGGCATTGCAATTGACTTCCGCTTGGAGTCTGTGGCGGCCAGAAAATCCGGTCGTCAAGGAAATCCCATGCGTTCGTTGCTGCTTGCCGCTTCTGCCCTCTCGCTGGCCTGCTCGGCTCCGGCCCTGGCCGAAGCGCCCGTTGCCGATCCGGTCGCCGCTGCCGCCGCTGCACTCGCCCCGGTCCCGCCCGGAAAGCTGAGCGACGCGGTGCGCCCGCTGACCTACCGGCTCGACCTGACCGTCGATCCCGCGCAGGAACGCTTTTCCGGCCATGTCGAGATCGACGCGGTGCTCAAGACCTCCAGCAAGTTCGTTGACCTCCACGGACGCGATCTCAAGATGGCCAAGGCGGTCGCGACGGCCCACGGCAAGAGCTATGTCGGTCGCTGGTTCGCGCTTGATCCCACCGGGGTCGCCCGGCTGGTTTTCGATGAGCCGCTGCCCGCCGGGCCGGTGACTTTCAGCTTCGATTACGACGCCGAATTCAACCTGGGTCCGGCCGGCATGTTCCGGGTCAAAGTGGGCGAGGACTGGCACAGCTGGACCCAGTTCCAGTCGATCGATGCCCGCGCCGCGTTTCCGGGCTTCGACGAGCCCGGCTTCAAGGTGCCCTTCACGGTTACCCTGCGCACCCGCAAGGGCCAGGTCGCGGTGAGTAATGCGCCGCAGATTTCGGCCACCGACGAAGGCGACTGGACGGTCCACCGCTTCGCCCCCACCTTGCCGCTGCCGACTTACCTGGTGGCGATGATGGTCGGGCCCTTCGAGGTGCTCGAAGGCCAGGTCGTGCCCACTCCCCAGCGCAAGACCCCGCTGCCGATCCGGATCGTCACCACCAAGCAGAACGCCGGGCAGATGACCTTTGCGCTGGACGGCACCAAGGGGATCGTCACCCACCTGGAACGCTATTTCGGGACCGGCTTTCCCTATCCCAAGCTCGATCAGATCACCTCGCCGATCCTGCCCGGCGCAATGGAGAATGCCGGGGCCGATCTCTATGCCGACCCGATCCTGATCATGGATGAAAAGGCCAGCACCGGGCAGAAGCGCAGCTTCGGGATGATCGTCAGCCACGAACTGGCGCACCAGTGGTTCGGCGACCTTGTCACCCCGGCCTGGTGGGACGATATCTGGCTGAACGAAAGCTTTGCCAACTGGATGGGCTACCGGATCGGTGACGAGTGGCGGCCGGACCTCAACATCCGGGCCGGGGCCTTGGCCGAAGGGTTCGGCGCCATGCACACCGACGCGCTGGTGGCCGGACGGCCGATCCACCAGCCGATCCCCACCAACGCCCAGATCGACGACGCTTTCGACACGATCACTTACGGCAAAGGCGGCCATGTGGTGGCGATGATCGCGGGCTATATGGGCGACGCCCGGTTCCGCCAGGGTGTGCGCCTCTACATGGACAAGCACCGCCACGGCAGCGCCACCAGCACCGATTTCTTTGCGGCCATGGCAAAAGCCTCGGGCGATCCGCGGATCGTGCCGGCGATGCAGAGCTTCACCGACCAGCAAGGGGTGCCGCTGGTGACTTTTGCCAGCGACGGCAAGGGCGGCCATACGGTCCGCCAGAGCCGCTTTGCGCGGCTGGGGACCCAGGCTCCGGCGACCCGCTGGGGCGTGCCGCTGTGCGTTCGGCGCAGCACTGGGGTGCAGAAGTGCCAGCTGCTGACCAGTGAAAGCGGCACCGTGCGGATCGGCGGCAAAGGCGCGCTGATTCCCAATGCCGGGGGCACCGGTTATTACCGCTTCGAACTTCCGGCCAGGGATTGGGACGCGCTGATCGCCCAGGCCGACCGTCTGCCCGGCGGCGAAGCCCTGGCCGCCAGCGATTCGCTCTATGCCAGCTTCCAGGCCGGGCGGGCGACGCCGGTCCAACTGATTGCATCGGCCCGGGGCCTCGCTCGCAACAACGACAGCTATGCCAGCGAAGCCGGCATGAACTCACTGGGTGCGCTGGCCCGCACGGGCATGCTCAGCCCCGAAGGCGAAGCCGGCTATCGCCGCCTGGTCGCCCAGGTCAACGCACCGCGACTGGCGGCGATGGGCTTTGATCCGCGTGCCGGGGTCTATGCATCGGAGGATCCGGAGAAATCGGATCAGCGCGAACAGGTCGTTGGCAACCTGGCTCTGATCGCCAAGGACCCGGCGCTGCGCGCGGAACTTGCCAAGGCCGGCAAGGCCTATCTGGCGGGCGACAAGGCTGCACTCGATCCGTCGTGGTTCGGGGCGTCCTTCGCGGTGCTGATCGACGAGGGCGGAATCGCGGTGGCCAAGGACCTGGCGGACAAGGCGCTCGCCTCGCAGGATCCGCTGTTCCGGCCCATGGCGCTGGGCGCGCTCGCCTCTTCGGGCAAGCCCGATATCGCCGCCTGGCTGCTCGACGGTTTCACCGACCCGCGCCTGCGCAAGAGCGAACGGCTTGATGTGGTTCGCACCGTGATCTTTACGCGCGAAACCCGCGAACTGGGTTTCGAATGGCTCAAGGCCAACTTCGACCAGCTGACCAGTGGCGGCGGGGGTATCTTCTCGGCGGCGCGGCTTCCGACGGTATTGGCCGGGTTCTGCTCGGTCCAGCGCTCGGATGAGATCGCGGCGCTGCTTCGGCCCAGACTCAAGGGCAAGACCGGCGCGCTCGAGCTGGAACGCACGGTTGAGCGGGTGCGTTCGTGCGGAGTGCTGAAGGAAACGCGCGGGGCCGAACTTTCGGCCGAGCTGGCCAAGATCAAGTAGACCCAGGACCTCTCTGGCAAACCCAACTTCGGCCTGTTCAAGTAGTTAGCCCCTCCCCAGTGGGGAGGGGTTGGGGTGGGGGTTCAAGGCCAGTGTGGAACCCCCATCCCAACCCTTCCCCAATGGGGAAGAGCTTTCATCACGCAAATGGTCGCACCAGACTCTAACCGACCGGCAGGCTCAGCGCAGCGATTAGCCCGACAACCTTGCCATCCGCATCGCGGCGGTTGGCCAGCTGCAGGCTGCCGCCGTGCTGGTCGGCAATCGCCCGGGCCAGCGTCAGCCCCAGTCCGGCCCCGCCGGTTTCGCTGTTGCGTGACGGTTCACCGCGGGTGAACGGCTCGAGCATCCGGGCGATCTGGTCTTCGGGAATCCCGGGACCGTCGTCCTCGATCCGGATCACCGCGTGCTCGCCGTCGCGGGCCAGCGACATCCGCGCCACCTGACCATAGCGCAGCGCGTTGACCAGCAGATTGCGCACCGCACGGCGCAGCCAGGTGACACGCAACGGCAGCACGATCCTTGGCGCGCCTGCGTAAGTCACAGGCTCGCCCATATCCTCGAACTCTTCGGCGACTTGCGCCACCAAGGCGCCAAGGTCGGCGCTTTCCAGCGGATCGCTGGGGCGTCCGACGCGGGCCAGGCTGAGGATATCGTCAAGGCTGCGGGCAATGTCTTCGATCGTGCGGGCCATCTTGGCGCGTTCGCCCTCGTCCTCGACGCTTTCGATCCGTACCCTGAGGGCTGCCAGCGGGGTCTTGAGATCATGCCCGATCGCCCCCAGCATCACGTCCTTTTCGTCAAGCAGCGCGGCGAGCCGCGCTTCCATCGCGTTGTGCGCCACAATCAGGCGGCGCACATCGTCGGGCCCTTCGGGCTCAAGCTGGCCCTGCGCATCGCGGGTCCGGGCGAACCGCTCGAGCCGCCCGGTCAGGGCCTTGAGCGGCCGGGTAATCCGGCGCAGGATCAGCGCGATCACGCCGAACAGCAAAGCATAGAGCAGCAGCGTCTGGCCGATCAGGGTCAGGATCAACCCGCGTTCGGGCCGGGGCACCGGCATGCGAACCACCATCCAGCCGCCGCCGCCCGGCATTTCGACTGCGGCCACCATCAATTCGCGCGGCGCGACCGGGGCATGTTCGCCCAGCACTGCAGTGCGCCGGGCGATCCGGTGGGCCAGTTTGGGATCGTGGCCCATCGGGCGGTGGAACACCACCACGCTGACCGTCGCAAAACCCTGCCCGGTAAGAATTTCCTGCAATTCGCGCTCGGCCTGATCGTGGCGCTTGTCGCTGGACGCGAGCGGCGATTGTCCGACCTTTTCGACGCGGAGCTGGCGAGCCGTTTCCATCGCACCGGCTGGATGCATGCCCTCCAACCGGCCTTCGCGATTGGCGGCAAACAGGCGGATCGCGGCGGCATGAACCAGCGCGGCCTCGCGCCGCTCCATTTGCGCGCGATAGAGCAGCACCGCACTGATCCCCTGCGCCAACAACAAGGCCAGCGCCACCGCCAGCAACAGCTGGCCCTGCAGGCTCTGCGGCCAGATGCCCCCCAGCAGACGCTTCATCAGGCCGAGCTCGCCTGCACCCGGCGGACATCGGCGGCGAGCATATAGCCGCCGCCCCAGACGGTCTGGATCAGCGTCGGAGCCTTGCTGTCAGCCTCGATTGCGGCGCAGGCGGCTGACCTGATTATCGACCGCGCGGTCGAACAGGTGCGCCTCGCGGCCCTGGACCATGTCGAGCAGGCGGTCGCGATCGAGCACCTGGCGCGGATGTTCGAGGAAAGCCATCAGCAGACGGAATTCGGCCGAGGAGATCGAGACCATCGCGCCTTCGGGATCGGTCAGTCGCCGCTTGAGCGGATCGAGCTGCCAGCCTTCAAATTCGAACGCTTCGTCTTCGGCTGGCTGCGCTCCGCCCTTGGCGCTGCGGCGCAGGACCGAGCGGATCCGGGCCACCAGTTCGCGCGGCTCGAAGGGTTTGACCACATAGTCGTCGGCACCGATCTCAAGCCCCACGATCCGGTCCATTGCCTCGCCCTTGGCGGTCAAGAGGATGGTGGGGATCTGGTGGGCATCGGCGAGGTGGCGGCACAGCGACAGGCCGTCCTCGCCCGGCATCATGATGTCGAGCAGCACCAGTTCGGGTGGCTCGGCCTTGATCTGACTTCGCGCCTCGGCGGCGCTGGTGGCCTGGGCAACCGCAAACCCCTGGCGGACAAGATACTCGGCCAGGGGTTCGCGCAGGGCTGGTTCGTCATCGACCAGCAGCAGTCGGATGGGCGCGGACTGGTCCATCGCGGCCGCTTGCAGTCGTCAGCTCAGTTCGCCGTGGCTGGGGGCATGTCGTGTCCGGCATGACCGTCAGGTCCGCCCGGCCCACCACGCTTGCCGCCCATCATCCCGCGCATTTTCTGATGCGCAGCCTGACGTTCGGTCTTGCTCAGCTTGCCGTCCTTGTTGGCATCCATCTTGTCGAAATGCTTGGCCGCACCAGCGGCGAATTCGTCGCGGCTGACCGCGCCGTCCTTGTTGGTGTCGGCCATGTCCAGCATCATCTTGGCCATCATGCCGCCACGTTCACCGTGTTCGCGCTTCATGCCACCAGGACCGCCCCGGCCCTGCTGGTGCGCGGCATCGAATTCGCTGCGCGAGATCGAACCGTTCTTGTCGGTATCGAGTTTGGCAAACATCTCGCCCTGGTGCGGTGCGCGGTCGGTCTGGTCGAGCTTGCCGTCTTTGTTGGCATCCATCTTTTCGAACATCTCGCCATGCTTGGCGATGAATTCGGCCTTGGTGACATCCTTGTCGCCAAACGGGCCCATGCCCGCGCCGTGCTGGCTGGCAATCGCGGTTCCGGCAATGCCCAGCGCCAGCAGCGACAGGCCAAGAGTGATCTTTTTCATGTGCGAACTCCGTTTCTCAAAAATACTGCGAAGCCGCGCGGCCTGGAGGGGAGGGGACAGGCAGACCGGCGCGGCTTCCATCGCCCTTCTAGGCCGAAGGTGTCGCGCGACTATGCCCGATGCAAGCAGAATTGCATCAAATTGTCGCAGGAACGACGACGCGTTCATCGAGGGTTTACCGCGGACGGCACTTTCGCGCAGCCCACCGGCTCAGCCCATCACGAAAGCGTTGAGCTTGTTGCCATCGGGATCGCGGAAGTACCCGGCGTAGAAGCCATCACCGCGCGCGCCCGGTGCGCCTTCATCGGTCCCGCCATTTGCGAGCGCGATGGCATAGAGCTTGTCGACCTGGGCCGCATCGCGCGCTTCGATCGCCACCATCACTCCGTTGCCAACCGTGGCCGCCTGGCCATCGTAAGGCTTGGTCGCGGCAATCCCGCAGCCGCCGCCCGGCGTGCCCCAGGCAATGAAAGTCTCAAACTCCATCATTCGCCCGGTGCCCATTTCGGCGGCGATGGCATCATAGAATTTGGCGGCGCGCGGCAGATCGTTGGTGCCGACGGTTACATATCCGATCATTGCTTCTCTCCCTTCGAGTCGAAGTGGAACATTATGCGAACATTAATACGCCGGCAAGGGGGCACAGGCCGCCTTGAGCCATGCCAGTGCTTCGCCTTCAAGCTGCGGAGCGAGCAAGGCTTCGACCCGGGCGTGATAGTCGTCCCACCACTTGAGCTCGTCACGCGTCATCAGGCTGGTATCGACCAGAGTGCGGTCGATCGGGGCCCAGGTGAGGTTTTCGAAGCCCAGCCATTCGCCTTCCATGCCCGGGATCTCGCGCTTCTCGACCAGTACCAGGTTTTCGATCCGAATCCCGTAGTCGCCCGCCTTGTAATAGCCCGGCTCGTTCGACAGGATCATCCCCGCCAGCAACTCCTGTCCGGTCCCGGCCTGCCCGCCCTGCGCCTTGGCAATCCGCTGCGGGCCCTCGTGGACCGACAGGAATGAGCCGACCCCGTGACCAGTGCCGTGGGCATAGTCGACCCCGGCCTGCCACAGCGCATGGCGCGCCAATGTGTCGAGCTGGCTGCCGACCGTGCCTTTCGGAAAAGTCGTCAGCGCCAGCATGATGTGGCCCTTGAGCACGCGGGTGAAGCGGTCCTTGTGTTCGGCGCTCGGCTCGCCCGGGCCGATCCAGACGGTGCGGGTGATGTCGGTAGTACCGTCAAGATACTGCCCGCCCGAATCGACCAGATAGACCGAATTGGGTTCGATTCCGATGTTGCTGTGCTCGTCCACCTTGTAGTGCGGGCTGGCAGCATGCGGGCCCGCGGCCGAGATTGTATCGAAACTCAGGTCGCGCAGCAGCTCGCTTTCCTCGCGGAAGCTCTGCAGCTTGGCCGCGGCGGAAAGCTCGTCCTGGCCGCCCTTGGGAGCCTCGATGCTCAGCCAGTGGAGGAACTTGG
>PNJT01000043.1 GCA_013822005.1 Novosphingobium sp.
GCCAGCAAAAGGGATTGGCAATCCTCATTGGTCAGGACCACTGCACCTTGGTATGAGCGAGATCGGCGTGATCGCAGCGCAAGGCACCTGCAACATGCGCAGCCTGGGCGCGCTGATCCTTGAGGGCGATGGCTCGATCCCGCAAGCGGTGCGCGCCTTGTGCGGCATGAGAACGGCCTGGTTCTCGACACTGCGCACCTTCACAAAGCGCAGCCCGGGCCGTGAAAGCGTCTCGTGGATCGCGGCGCTTATGAAACCCGATCGCCCTGAGCTTGTCGAAGGGTCTTCTGGCGCTTGACGAACGGCTTCACATAAGCGGGCGGGATCAGCTTCACCGCGTGCCCCAGCGCCACCAGCTCTCGCCCCCAATGATGCGCCGAGCCGCAGGCCTCCATGCCAACGGTAACAGACGGCAACGCGGCGAAGAATGGGAGAACCTCGCGCCGCCGCAGCGCCTTGGCGGCAATCACCGTGCCATGCACATCGACGCAATGAACCTGAAAAACATGCTTGCCCAGATCGAGGCCGACACTGGTGACAACCGACAAATCGGGGACTATCTTGCTCATGTGGATGGTGCTCCTTGGGTGGTTCTTTGACGAACACACCGTGGAGATCGGATCACTCCGAATCAAACCCGCAACAGAGCGCCGTCCACACCATCACCGTAATTCCCGTAATTCACCATAATTCCACCGTAATTCTCAAAGGCCGCGCCCGAATGCGCGGCCTTTGGGCGTTTGGCGGGTTTCTTCAATGGCTCTTTGGACAGGCGCTGCGCATGCGCTTCATCAACTTGCGTTTCTTGCAGCAACCGCGCTGCGGCTTGACTCTGCCTGCAATCCCGCTATTGGCCCGCCCCGACCGGACCTTCGGGTTCGATCATCCGTCCGAGACAGCTGCTGCCCCGTATCAAGTACGGGGCTTAATCCGCAGCCTAGGCGGGGACAGAGATTTTCCGGGACTTGTGCCCGGCCTGGCGTTTTACGCCCTCCTTCCCTTCCCAAACGGACTCGCCCGTGCCCCCGCAAGGGGTGCGGACACACGTAGCCGGTCGTGCGGGTTTCCCGTGCGGCCATTTGTGAAGGAGTAAGCATGGATCGTTCGCAGAAAGCCGATGCGGTCGCAGCTCTGAACGCAACCTTTGGCGAGGTCGGCGTGGTGGTAGTCACCCGCAACCTGGGCATGACCGTGGCGCAAACCACGGCCCTGCGCGTGAAGATGCGTGAAGCCGGTGCGTCGTTCAAGGTTTCCAAGAACAGTCTTGCCAAGCTTGCCATCGCAGACACCGACTATGCCGGGATTGGTGACATGCTCATCGGTCCGGTGGCGCTGGCGACTTCGGTCGATCCGGTTGCCGCGGCAAAGGTCGCGGTCGAGTTCGCCAAGACCAACGACAAGTTGGAAGTGGTGGGCGGTGCGATGGGTGCAGTCTTGCTCGATGCCGAAGGGATCAAGGCGCTCGCCTCGATGCCGTCGCTCGACGAAATGCGCGCCAAGCTGATTGGCCTCGTTCAGGCTCCGGCGACCAAGCTCGCCCAGCTCGCCACCGCTCCGGCGGCCAAGCTGGCCCGTGTCTTTGGCGCCTACGCCACGAAGGAAGCCGCGTAAGTCTGCTCAGAACTTTAGCCGGAGCTGTTTCCGGCAAAACCATCTCTATTGGAGTGAAACATCATGGCCGATATCGCCAAGCTCGTTGAAGAACTTTCGAAGCTGACCGTCCTTGAGGCGGCTGACCTTGCCAAGGCCCTGGAAGAAGCATGGGGCGTTTCTGCCGCTGCTGCTGTTGCCGTGGCTGCTGCTCCGGCTGCTGCTGCCGAAGCGGTTGAAGAAAAGACCGAATTCGACGTCATCCTGACCGGCGACGGCGGCAACAAGATCGCCGTCATCAAGGAAGTCCGCGCGATCACCCAGCTCGGCCTGACCGAAGCCAAGGCGCTGGTGGAAGCCGCTCCGAAGGCGATCAAGGAAGGCATCAACAAGGCCGAAGCCGACGAAATCGTCGCCAAGATCACCGCCGCTGGCGGCACGGTCGAAGTCAAGTAAGCTTCGCTTGCCTGAACAAACAAAGGGCGGCCTTCGCGGGCCGCCCTTTTTTGTTGAGTACGCGAAAACGCGCGCTACTTCAGCGTCTTGATATAGTCGATCAGTTCCTTGCGCTTGGCCGGATCGGGCATGCCGGGATAAGTCATCTTGGTGCCCGGGATCATCTTCATCGGGTTGGTGAGGTAAGCGTCGAGCGTCTTGTCGTCCCAGGTCAGCCCCGAGGCCTTGATCGGTTCGGAGAAGGCATAGCCCGCGACATCGCCGGCCTTGGCGCCATAGATCCCGGCCAGACTGGGGCCGACGCCGTGCTTGCCCTTTTCGACTGCGTGGCAGGTGGCGCACTGGACGAAGCTGGCGGGTTTGCCCCCGGCATCGGGTGCGGCGGCAACGCTTTCACTGGCAGCCGGGGTGGCAGGATCGGCAGGCTTGTCAGGGGCCGGCTGGCCGCAGGCCGAAAGCGCCAGGGCAAGGGCGATCAGTGCCCCGGTGGTGGTAGTCTTGCGCATGGGTACTTCCCTTCCTGCTGATGTGGAAACCAGTGATCCTTCATAGGCGAGCGAGCCGCGCAGATGAAAGTGCGTTTCGGTCCATAGCCGTTGCATAAAGCGCACGGCCGCAAAGCGAATTGATCGAGGTCAGCCGAAAGGCCTTTCCCGGCCCGCCGCCCGCGCCTATCCGGGCCGGCTTTATGTCTGACCCAGCCGCCCCCACCCCGATGCGCGCCGAACTGCGCGAAACGCTGCGCCTCGCAGGCCCGCTGGCGGCTACCAATCTGTTGCAGATGCTGGTCCACGCGATCGACGTGATTTTCATTGCCCGGCTGGGGGACAAGCCGCTGGCCGCATCGAGCCTGGGGATCGCAATTTTCGGGCTGACCCTGTGGGGCATGACCGCGCTGGCGACCGCCTGCGCGCCGCTGATCGCCGCCGAGCTGGGCCGCCGCGATCATGCGGTGCGCGAAGTACGGCGTTCGGTGCGGATGGCGCTGTGGATCTCGGTCGCGCTGGGGCTGCTGGGCATGGCCATCGGCTTTTCGGGCGAGGCGCTGCTGCTGGCCAGCGGCCAGGACCCCGAGATCGCGGCGATGTCGGGCCAGTTCCTGGCAATCCTGTCGTGGGCGATGATCCCGATGATCGCGGCCAGCGTGATGCGCACATTCGTCGCCGCGCTGGGCAAGCCCGGCTATGCCACCTGGATCACCGTGCTGGCGGTGGGCGTGAACCTGGTGGGCAACTGGGCGCTGGTCTTCGGCAACCTGGGCCTGCCCGCGCTGGGGCTGGAAGGCTCGGCATTGTCCAGCCTGCTGACCTCGATCGCGATGATCCTGGCCTATGGCGTAGTGATCCGGCTTGACCGCAAGCTGCGCCGCTACCGCGTGCTGGGGCGCTGGTGGCGGCCCGAATGGCAGCGGCTGCGCGAGATCCTGCGGATCGGCACGCCGATTTCGCTAACCGTGCTGGCCGAAGCCGGGCTGTTCAGTCTGGCCGCGCTGCTGATGGGCCGGATCGGCGAGGCGGAACTGGCCGCGCATACGGTCGCGCTCAATGTTGCGGCACTGGCGTTCCAGGTGCCGTTCGGGATCAACCAGGCCGCAACGATCCGGGTTGGCTATCATTTCGGCGCGGGCGACCGGGCGGCGATCGGCCGCGCCGGGTGGAGCGCGATCGCGCTGTCGGTCGGTTTCATGGCCACCACCGCGCTGGCCATGCTGCTGGTCCCGACGGTGATCCTGCGGCTCTACCTCGATCCAGAAGCGCCGCAGAACGCGGTGCTGGTGGGCCTGGCGGTGCAATACATGGTGGTCGCCGCCGCGTTCCAGCTGTTCGACGGAGCCCAGGCAGTCGCCGCCGGAGCGCTGCGCGGCTTGCAGGATACCACGATGCCGCTGGCCATCGCGCTGTTCGGCTATTGGGCGGTGGGCTTCACCACCGCGATTGGGCTGGGTTTCTACACTCCGCTCGAAGGGCTGGGGGTGTGGATCGGCCTGGCGATCGGGCTGGTGGTGGTCGCGGTGCTGCTGACCTGGCGCTGGCACCGCCGCGAGGCGCTAAGGCTTCTGCCCAAACAGCGGTAAATTAGGGACAGTCCCTACTTTTGGTGATTGATGCTCTCGCGCATGGCTGGCAAAGTAGGGACTGTCCCTAATTTACCGATTGGGTGTTGCTATGCCTAGATCAGCCCGGATCGTCATTCCCAATGTGGCGCATCATGTAATCCAGCGCGGAAACCGCCGGCAGGCGATTTTCCATGATGACGGTGATCGCGCTGCCTACACCTCGATGCTAGCGACTGCCTTGAAAGTGCATCAGACCAAGTGTCTCGCTTGGTGCCTGATGGACAATCACGTCCATCTGATTCTGGTTCCGCAGAACAAAGATGGACTGCGCGCGCCGCTCGCCAGCGTTCACACCAACTATGCCCAGTATTTCAACCGCAAACTCGAAGCATGCGGCCATTTGTTCCAGGGTCGGTTTCTCAGCTATCCGATGGACGACGCCCATTTGATGGTGGCGGCGCGTTACATTGAGAACAACCCGGTTAAAGCCGGTATGGTCGAACATGCGGGCGATTGGAGCTGGTCGAGCGCCCGAGCACATCTCGGCCTTGGCTCCGATGGCCTCACGGACACGAGAGTTCTCGGCCGACACATCGCCAACTGGGGCGCTATGCTCACTGACGGACTTGAAGCCAGTGATCGAATCGAAAGCGCATTGAAAAGCGGTCGGCCACTCGCAGAACCTGAATGGGTATCCTTGCAAGCAAAAGAGCTCGGCCGTTCACTGACCCCGCCAAAGATGGGTCGCCCAAAGAAAAGCCAAAAGTAGGGACTGTCCCTATTTTTGGTGAAATTTTTCCGGCCAGACTCTTCTTGACGCCCGGCAGGCGCGCACCCATATGCGCCTCGCTGGCACTCTCGATGTGAGAGTGCCAATACAACTCAACCATCATGTAGAGAGGTATCCACATGAGCTTCCGTCCCCTGCACGACCGCGTGCTCGTTCGCCGCGTCGAGGCTGAAGAAAAGACTGCTGGCGGGATCATCATCCCCGACAGCGCCAAGGAAAAGCCGGCTGAAGGCATTGTCGTCGCCGCTGGCGCCGGCAACAAGGCCGAAGACGGCAAGGTTACTCCGCTGGACGTCAAGGCTGGCGACAAGGTGCTGTTCGGCAAGTGGTCGGGCACCGAAGTCAAGCTCGACGGCGAAGACCTGCTGATCATGAAGGAATCGGACATTCTGGGAATAATCGGCTGACGCCGATGGGCTCGGCATCATCGGCTGAGCGATCCATTCCAATCATTCAAACTGAATTCTGAAGGAACCAGACAATGGCTGCCAAGGACGTAAAATTCGGCCGCGACGCGCGTGAGCGCATTCTCGCCGGTGTCGACATTCTCGCCAATGCGGTGAAGGTCACGCTCGGCCCCAAGGGCCGCAACGTGGTGATCGACAAGAGCTTCGGCGCTCCGCGCATCACCAAGGACGGCGTCACCGTCGCCAAGGAAATCGAGCTCAAGGACAAGTTCGAGAACATGGGCGCACAGATGCTGCGCGAAGTGGCCTCGAAGACCAACGACCAGGCTGGCGATGGCACCACCACTGCCACCGTGCTGGCCCAGGCGATTGTCCGCGAAGGCATGACCTGCGTTGCCGCCGGCATGAACCCGATGGACCTCAAGCGCGGGATCGATCTGGCGGTGACTGCTGTCACCGCCGATCTGGTCAAGCGCTCGAAGCCGGTTTCGGGTTCGGCCGAAATCGCCCAGGTCGGGATCATCTCGGCCAATGGCGACCGTGAAGTTGGCGAAAAGATCGCCGAAGCCATGGAAAAGGTCGGCAAGGAAGGCGTGATCACGGTTGAAGAAGCCAAGGGGCTCGAGTTCGAACTCGACGTCGTCGAAGGCATGCAGTTCGACCGCGGCTATCTCTCGCCCTACTTCATCACCAACCCCGACAAGATGACTGTCGAGCTGGATAATCCCTACATCCTGATCCACGAGAAGAAGCTCTCGTCGCTTCAGGCGATGCTGCCGGTCTTGGAAGCGGTGGTCCAGTCGGGCCGTCCGCTGCTGATCATCGCCGAAGACATCGAAGGCGAAGCGCTGGCCACTCTGGTGGTCAACAAGCTGCGCGGCGGGCTCAAGGTCGCGGCCGTCAAGGCCCCCGGCTTTGGCGATCGCCGCAAGGCGATGCTGCAGGACATCGCGATCCTGACCAAGGGTGAGATGATCTCCGAGGACCTCGGCATCAAGCTTGAATCGGTCACGCTGGGCATGCTCGGCCAGGCCAAGCGGATCTCGATCGACAAGGACAACACCACCATCGTCGACGGTGCCGGTGAAGGCGGCGACATCAAGGCCCGGGTCGAACAGATCCGCGCCCAGATCGAAACCACCACCAGCGATTACGACAAGGAAAAGCTGCAGGAACGCCTGGCCAAGCTGGCCGGCGGGGTTGCGGTGATCAAGGTTGGCGGGGCTTCGGAAGTCGAAGTCAAGGAACGCAAGGACCGCGTTGACGACGCGCTCCACGCGACCCGCGCCGCGGTTGAAGAAGGCATCGTCCCGGGCGGCGGCACCGCTCTCCTTTATGCCACCAAGTCGCTCGACGGCATGAAGGGCGTCAACGACGACCAGACCAAGGGCATCGATATCGTCCGCAAGGCGATCACCACGCCGCTCAAGCAGATCGCCACCAACGCGGGCCATGACGGCGCCGTGGTGGCCGGCAACCTGCTGCGCGAAGGCGACGAAACCCAGGGCTTCAACGCCTCAACCGACGTGTACGAAAACCTGGTCAAGGCCGGCGTGATCGACCCGACCAAAGTTGTTCGCACCGCGCTGCAGGACGCTGCCTCGGTCGCTGGCCTGCTGATCACCACCGAAGCCGCGATCGCCGAAAAGCCCGACGACAAGCCGGCCATGGGCGGCATGCCCGGCGGCGGCATGGGCGGCATGGGCGGGATGGACTTCTAAGTCCCAACCACTCGCGAATCGCATGAAGGGGGCCGGAAGCGCAGTCTTCCGGCCCCTTTTTCGTGCCTTTTACGCAATTGCCCGCATTTGCGGCTCGGCTCGTCGCGCCGGGCTATCGGGGCCGGAATGCGTTAGCCAAACAGAAAGCATGTTTGGGCTATCGCATTCCACATGACCACGGGACTGGTTTCAAGATTGATCGCCGGCGCTGCGCTGGCCACCGCGATGCTGGCATCGGCAGCACCCGCGCATGCCGATTCGCTTGAGAGCGAATTCGACAAGGCCTTCAACCCTTCGGCGGTTGCCGCGCGCAGTTCATTGCAGGCTCCGGCCAAGGCCCCACCGCTCAAGATTCAGCCCAGCACCGAAAGCGCCAAACGGGTGCTGCCCAATTCGGTCCGGCCTTTCGTCGCCGCTGGAGCGCCGCGGCCGTACGGCTCGGGCCTCGATGCCCAGCTGGCCATGCATGCCGATCCCGGCCTGGGCCGGATCGGGGTGGCCGCGATCGACCTTTCGACCGGGCGGACCGTCTCCGTGCTGGGTGACACCCCGTTCCCGATGGCTTCAACCAGCAAGGTCGCGATCGCCGCGACGTTCCTGGCCGGGGTCGATGACGGGCGCTTCAGCCTGGATGCTTATTATCCGCTGATGGTGCCGGTCAAATCGAAGAAGTATTCGACCACGGTTGCCCCGGTCCGTCCGGGGCAGATGATGACCGGTCGGCAACTGGTCGAGCGCGCGCTGATCTATTCGGACAATCCCGCAACCGACGCCTTGCTGGCGGTGGTGGGCGGCCCGACCGCGGTCAACCGCTGGATGCGCAGCACCGGCAATACCGGCATGCGGATCGACCGCGATATCGCCACGCTGGTGCGCGATGACGGCGAATTCAATCCCGCGACCATGATCGACGAGCGTGACAGCGCCACTCCGCTGGCCATGGCCAGGCTGCTTTCAGGGCTATACCAGGGCCGCTGGCTGAGCGGGGATAGCCGCGCCTTCCTGATCTCGACCATGGAACGCTGCCAGACCGGCAAGCGCCGGATGCGCGCGCTGCTGCCCAGCGACGCGCGGATCGCGCACAAGACCGGCACGCTTTCGAACACCGCCAGCGATGTCGGGCTGGTGCGTACGCCCGACGGGCAGGTCTATGCGATCGCGGTCTATGTCACGGGCCAAGGCGGCCACGCCGGGCGCGACGCCAAGATCGCCGCGATCACCCGCACGATCTATGACGGCTATACCGACGCAAGCTCGGTTTATCGCGCTTCGGCGCAGTAAGATTCCAGTCGCATGGTTCGGGGATGGCCAGCCATCCCCTTGCACAACACTTGCCACTTCGATTGGAACACCACAAAGAGCCCTTCCCCGTTGGGGATGGGTTGGGATGGGGGCTCTGTCCTATCGAGCGTGGAGCCCCCACCCCCAACCCCTCCCCGCCGGGGAGGGGCAATCGACGCCATCGACACAATTTCTACAAGTTCGCGTACTTCTCCCGCTTCGGCCCGAGATAGCCAAACAGGTAAGCACCCACTTTACGCATCTGGATCTCTTCGGCGCCCTCGGTGATCCGGTAGCGGCGGTGGTGGCGATAGATGTGTTCGAACGGCTTGTGGCGTGAATAGCCGATCCCGCCGTGGACCTGCATCGCCCGGTCGGCCGCTTCGCAGACCAGCCGGTTGGCCCAGTAATTGCACATCGAGACCTTGTCCGAGAGGGTGCGTTCGATCTGCTTGTGATCCATCCGGTCCATTTCCCAGGCGGTCTTGCGGATCAGCTGGCGCAGCATTTCGGCCTGGGTGGCCAATTCGACCAGCGGGAACTGGATCGCCTGATTGTCGGCCAGAGGCTTGCCGAACGGCTTGCGCTGGCGTGCGTACTTGACCGATTCCTCGATGCAGAACACCGCCGCGCCCAGCGAAGAGGCGGCCTGGCGGATGCGGTTCTGGTGGACGAAGCTCTGCCCGATCCCGAGGCCCCGGTCGATCTCACCCCAGTAGGCATCCTCGGGCACCCAGACGCCGTTGAGGCTCAGCCGGGGATGGTCGGTCGGCATGTTGAAGGTCCACATGTATTCCTCGATCACCAGCCCCGGCGTGGGGTTGGGAACGATGAAGCAAGTGATCCCCTTGGCATCACCGTCATTGCCGCTGGTGCGGGCGAAGCACATCATGTGGGTGGCGGTGTGCATGCCGGTGATCCACATCTTCTCGCCGTCGATCCGCCAGCCGGGCTTGCCATCGCGAGTCTCACGCACTGCGCGGGTTTCCATGAAAGTCGCATCGCTGCCGTGGTTGGGTTCGGTCAGGCCAAAGGCGGTCTTCATCCGCCCGCCGAGCAGGGCCTCGGCATCGCGGGCATATTGTTCGGGCGTGGCAAAGGCCTTGAACAGCAGGATAAAGGGGTTGTTGCCGACGATCGAGTGCTCGTTCTGAAGATCGTTGAACAGCCCCAGCCCCTTCGCCGCCAGATGCTCGCGGATCACCGCCAGGTCGAGCTGGCTGCCGCCCTTGCCGCCCATTTCGACCGGCCAGCCATAGCGGTAGTGCCCCGCCGCATCGGCCAGCCGCCGCGCTTCGGCCAGCAGGTCTTCCCACTCCTGACGCGGCAGGCCCTGGTTGTCCCAATCGGTGCGGGCATGTTCGCGGCGGTGATCAAAGAACCGCTCATTATCATCGCGCGCCTGCAGCGGCCGAATCGTGCTTTCGATGAAGGCATCGAGTTCGGCCAGGTAGTCGGTCAAATGCTGAGGCAGCGCGAAGTCCATGTCAGTTCCCTTCCCATTGCGCCCGCGCCAGGGCGAGCGACGGATATTTCGGCATGTCGGCGCCGAGCTTGTCGAGCGTCATGCGGCGCAGTCTGGCAAGCACACCTGGCGTGGCGAGATCGACTTTGCCCGCGATCAGATCGGCGGAGAGCGTGGCGTCGGTGGCTGAGGGGCGCTGCTCCAGTTCGCGCGCAACGATCCCCAGCGCATTGCGGGCCACGGCCAGATCGAACTTGCCGCGCCCTGAAACCAGCGGCTTGATATCGCTCGCCAGCCATTCGGAGACGGCGGTCAGAATCTCGGCCCCGCTCGGCTCGCCGGTCCCGACAGCAAGCGGCGCGGCGGCGGGCGGCAGCGGACGGGCGCGTTCGGCTGCGGGAGCGAGCTCCTCGAGCAGCAGCAGCAGATCGAGCTCCTGCTCGGCAGTGCGGCGTGCGACCACTACGCGCTCGACCGAGCGGTCGTGCCCGGCGCGCCAGAAGCCGCCCATCTGCAGGCAGCCCAGCGCCCACCAGAAAGTGCGGTAGATCGTCCAGAAGCGGAACCGCGCGGGATCGAAAGTGTCGCCCCCGGCGGCCTGATAGGCTTCGGCCAGTTCTGCGATCGAGGTCAGGCCATAGCCCGGCCGGTCGGGCCGCGCAAAGCGCCAGACGGTCATGCAGCCGAAGGCCAGATCCTCGTGCCAGTCACCCAGGTGCGCCAGTTCCCAGTCGAGCACCCCGGTCAGGCGGCCATGCTCGAACATCAGGTTGCCGAGGCGAAAATCGCCGTGGACCAGCCGCGGTTCGACCGGCGCGGGCAGGTTGGCCTCCAGCCAGCGCAGCGCCAGCGCCAGCACCGGGCGGTCACCGCCATATTCGAGGCAGCGGCGGCGCAGTTCGGCCAGCGCCGCGGCGGTATCCATCACCGGCACAGTAAGGCCGCTGCATGGGGTGCGGTGGACCGCCACCAGTTCGCGGGCGATATCGCGGATCGTCACCGCCGCATCCGCCTCGGCCAGCATCGCGTTCGGATCGGGCGATCCGGCCAGGCAGCGCATCACATAGCCCGAGCCGATCCCGTCGGTCGGTTCCAGTTCGACCAGCACTTCGGGTGCCATGACCCCGGCGCTTCGCGCGGCGCGGATCAGTGCGGCTTCGGCGTGGTGGTCAAGCGGCCGTCCGGCCATCATTTCCAGCGAAGGCGCACGGCGCAGCACGCAGGTCTCTGCTCCCGCCTCGAAGCGCCAGCTTTCCATATTGGCCCCGCCCGACAGGCGCTCCAGCCCGGTCGGAGGCGGAAGGCCGATCCGCGCCAGCGCGCTGGTCAATCCCTGTTCAAGCGAGTGGTTCACCGCGCAAGCTCCGGCTGGATCAAAGAGCCCAGTGAGGGGATGTTAATCGCGCGATTAAATATTGCAAGGCGCATGCAGTGGGCAAAGAAAAGGGGCGCCGGGTTTCCCCGACGCCCGCAATTCTTGTGCCAAAAGGCGAAGATTACATCTTCTTGGCAGCTTCTTCGGCAGCCTTGGCAGCGTCGCCAGCAGCGTCCTTCGCAGCGTCGCCAGCGGCGGCGGCAGCGGTTTCGACGGCGGCAGCGCCTTCCTTGGCAGCTTCAGCGCCGGCAGCAGCGGCTTCCGAACCGGCAGCAGCGGCTTCCGAACCAGCGTCGGTGGCGGCATCCGAAGCAGCGGCAACGGCTTCGTCAGCTTCCTTGCCCGAGCAGGCCGAGAGCGAGAGAGCGGCACCGGCGGCGGCAGCGGCGAGAATGATCTTGCGCATGTATGGTAATCCTTGAACAGCAAGTGGACCACGCCCGTCATGCCGCCGTGATTGGAGACATGCCGAACGGAAAGCCTACCAAGGCGGTAGACTTCGACGCCCGAATAATGTCGTTCGCGCGACTATGCAAGCGATAGTCGCACGGGCCTTCAAGGAGCGCGCAATTCCGCGCTTTTGCCACTCTGCGCGGCAATTGTGGCAAGGTCATGACAGCGTGAAACCAGCTGTTCAGGCGCCCGATTCGAGCCTTACGCTGCGTCCAAAGGCCTGCTAACCCTGCCCAAATGGACGCCAAGCAGCACCTCTACCTGGTCGATGGATCGGCCTATATTTTCCGGGCCTATCACCGGCTTCCGCCGCTCACCAACCCGCAGGGCACCCCGGTCGGCGCGGTCTATGGCTATACCACCATGCTGTGGAAGCTGGCCGACGATCTCAACAAGGCCGACGGGCCAACGCACCTGGCGGTGATCCTCGACAAGGCCGGAACCAGTTTCCGCAACGACCTCTACGACCAGTACAAGGCCAACCGCCCGCCCGCGCCCGAAGACCTGAAGCCGCAGTTCCCGCTGATCCGCGACGCGACCCGCGCTTTCTCGCTGCCGCTGATCGAGGAAGACAATGTCGAAGCCGACGACATGATCGCCAGCTATGCCCACGCCGCCACCGAACGCGGCTGGGACGTGACGATCGTCTCTTCCGACAAGGACCTGATGCAGCTGGTCGGCCCCGATGGCAACGGCGGCCATATCGACATGCTCGACACCATGAAGAATGTTCGGATCGGCATTCCTGAGGTCGAGGAAAAGTTCGGAGTGCCGCCGACGCTGGTAGGCGACGTCCTGGCCCTGATGGGCGACAGCGCCGACAATGTCCCCGGGATCCGCGGGATCGGCCCCAAGACCGCGACCAAGCTGATCCAGGAGCATGGCAGCCTGGAGGGCGCGCTGGCCGCTGCGCCGACGATGAAGCCATCGAAAATGCAGGAAAGCCTGATCGAGCAGGCCGATATGGCGCGGCTCAGCCGGGTGCTGGTGCAACTGAAAGAAGATTGCCCGCTGCCGGTGCCGCTTGACGATTTCAAACTGGGAACCATTCCGCCCGATCCCCTGGGCACCTTCCTGTCCGAGCATGGCTTTACCAGCCTTTTGAAACGGCTGGGCGACGGGCGCGGCAGCCCGGAGCGGCGGACCGATCTCAACCCGGCCAAGCCGGTCACTGCCGGGGCCGGTGCTGCGCCTGCGGGGAACCGCCAGCCGCTCCCCGAACTGCCGCCGATCGACCGGGCCAAGTACGAATGCGTCCAGACGCTCGAGGCGCTCGACACGTGGATCGCGCGTGCTTTTGCCGCGCGGCTGGTGGCTTTCGATACCGAAACCAGCGCGCTCGATGCGATTTCGGCCGATCTGGCCGGGGTCAGCCTGAGCACCGGGCCGGGGCAGGCCTGCTATATCCCGCTGGGCCACGGCGGAACCGATATGTTCGCGGAGAAGCCGCAGCAGGTACCGCTGGCCGATGCGATCGCGCGGCTCAAGCCACTGCTCGAAAGCGATGCGGTGCTGAAAGTCGGGCAGAACGCCAAGTACGATGTCAATGTGCTGGCCAGGCACGGCATCGCGGTGGGGCCGATCGACGATACCATGGTGATGAGCTTCGACCTCGATGCCGGACGCTCCGCTGACGGGATCGGCGGCGGGCACGGGATGGACGAGCTGTCGCAGCGCCATCTGGGCCACGCGCCGCTCGCCTTCAAGGACCTGTGCGGGACTGGCAAGAAGGCGATTTCGTTCACCGAAGTGCCGACCGACCGCGCAACCGAATATGCCGCCGAAGACGCCGAAGTGACCTGGCGGCTGCACCGCCTGCTCAAACCGCGCCTGTCCGAAGAGCGCGCGACCCGCGTCTATGAGCGCGTCGATCGCCCCCTGGTGCCGGTGGTGGCGCAGATGGAGCGCCACGGGATCAAGGTTGACCGCGAACGGCTGGCCGGACTTTCGGCCACATTCGCCGAGGAGATCGGCAAGCTGGAGCTTGATATCCATGAACTTGCCGGTCAGCCCTTCACCATCGGCAGCCCCCAGCAGCTGGGCGCGATCCTGTTCGACAAGCTGGGCTACAAGGGCGGCAAGAAGGGCAAAAGCGGGCAATATTCGACCGACCAGTCAGTGCTCGAACGGCTCGACGGCGAAGGCGCGCCACTGGCCAGCAAGGTGCTCGAATGGCGCCAGCTATCCAAGCTGCGTTCGACCTATACCGAGGCCTTGCAGGAAGCGATCAACCCGCACACCGGCCGCGTCCACACCAGCTACAGCTTGGTGGGCGCGCAGACCGGGCGGCTCTCCTCGACCGAGCCGAACCTGCAGAACATCCCGATCCGCACCGAGATCGGTCGCCAGATCCGCGACGCTTTCGTGGCCGAGCCGGGCAATGTGCTGCTCGCCGCCGACTACAGCCAGATCGAACTCAGGCTGGCCGCACACATGGCCGACGTGCCCGAGCTCAGGCAGGCTTTCGAAGCCGGCGAAGACATCCACGCCCGCACCGCGCAGGAAATGTTCGGCGAGGTCAACCGCGACACCCGCGGCCGCGCCAAGACGGTCAACTTCGCGATCCTCTATGGCATCAGCCGCTGGGGGCTGGCGGGCCGTCTGGGGGTGACTTCGGATGAGGCGCAAGCCACGATCGACCTCTATTTTCAGCGCTTCCCCGGGATCCAGCGCTACATCCACGACACGCTGGCGAGCGTGCGGGACAAGGGCTTTTCCGAAACGCTGCTGGGCCGCAAATGCTGGTTCCCGCGGATCGGCTCACCCAATCAGGCCGAGCGCTTGGGGTCCGAACGCGCCGCAATCAACGCCCCGATCCAGGGCACTTCGGCCGACATCATCAAACGCGCCATGGTCCGCATGATGCCCGCGCTGCAGGCGGCCGGGCTGGGGCATGTGCGGATGCTGCTGCAAGTCCACGACGAACTGGTGTTCGAACTGCCCGAAGCCGATGTGAATGCAGCCAGCGAAGTGATCCGCGCAGTGATGGCGGGGGCGGCGGAACCGGCGGTGAAGCTCAGCGTGCCGCTGGGGGTTGAGATCGGCGTGGGGAAGAGCTGGGGGGCGGCGCATTGAGTCTTGCAAAAACCTATCAGTTGGGTTATTTTCAGACGTGGTAACCGTTCATCGTGAGCATGGTTTGCGCTTCGTCATCTATCTCGATGACCATGAGCCTGCCCATGTCCACGTTTTCGGAGATGGTGAACTGAAAGTCACTATCGTCGGAAGAGATGGCTTGCCTGAAGTGGTCTATGCCGTGGGCATGAAGGCTGGCGATCGGCGCAAGGCGCTGGATGTCATGAAGGATGCTCAAGACTGGTTTCTGGCAGAATGGAACCGCTTGCAAGGAGAAGGTCAATGACTCGGCATTGGTCCGATGCACAGATGGCGTCCGCCGCAGCGCGCGGACAAGCAATGCTTGAAAACGAACCGCGCGCACTGGCTGCGCGCTTCGATGCGAAGAGCGGCAGGATCGTGGTGGACCTCTCCAATGGCGCGACATACGCTTTTCCTGCCTCGCTGGGACAAGGACTGGAAGCGGCGTCCGGCGAGCAGTTGGCAGCGGTTGAAATCATGGGCGCAGGTTTTGGCCTGCACTGGGAGAGTCTCGATGTGGACCTGTCGATCCAGGGCTTGCTGGCCGGACGTTTCGGCAACCGCGCCTGGATGAGCGAACTGGCCCGCAGGGCCGGAAGCGTAAAGTCCCCCGCCAAAGCCGCCGCGGCACGCGCGAATGGCGCGAAGGGCGGCAGGCCGAGGAAAGCGGGGTAAGAGCTGGCCGCGCAGATGCGTGGAGCGGTGGACATGGCCAGCTTGCCTTGAAGATCACATCTTTCGAACTGCTCGAACTAGGTGTTCACAAGATTCGACGAAATCGCTGCTCACATCCTTGGTGAGCCATTCACTGAGCACATTTTGCCTCCTCCGATAGCTCTTTATCGAGGAGTACAACCGGGATATCTCGTCAGCCTGTTCGTAGTCCAACTTGGCACCCTTCCTATTCCCGTGGGCAAATCGGTACACCGCAGCGGCGGGAGACCGCCGGTCAAATTCACCAAATTTGCGGGCCAACGCATTAGTGAGGTCCGCCCAAGCAGCGTCGATTTGGTCATAGAGAGGTCTTAGTTCTGCCTCTGGATATTGACTTCCAGCCTCGCCTGGAGCGGCCTCGTCCGCCATTGGCCGATCTACCAAATCACGAATATCGTCGATGCCTCCACGCATCTCAAGAATAGAACCCTGCAATTCGTTCAGATTGGACACCATCCCGCCGATCGACTCGACTGTTTGAGACAGTCGTTGCTCAACTTGAATCAGATCCGACATTTTTGATTGCAGGTCCTTAACCGCGTCTGTGATTCTGATCAGCTTTTCGAGAGCATCGGATTTCCAGATGTAGAAGATTGCGATCAGCGCCACCAATGGCCAAGCAATCTTGGGGAAAAATTCTAACCAAAAATCGGTCATACCACACGCCCCCTGCCATTCGATTGCCGAGACCCCTCACCCATGCTTCTTGTCCC
>PNJT01000044.1 GCA_013822005.1 Novosphingobium sp.
TAGTTCTCGCCCAGCCACGGCGCGCGAACCAGGGTGCCGGGGACCGGATAGACATAGCGGTCGGCATCGCCGTCTTCCCAGACCAGCCCCGTCTCCTCGCAGTCGCGCCCGGTGATATCGACCACCAGCACCGAGCCGGGCAGGAACCGCCCGCTTTGGTAAACCGCCTTCACCTCATGCTGGCGCAGCCGCTTGCCGCGCGGAACCCCGCACATGTTGGTGAAGATGATGTCGATCGCATCGACATCCGGGTTGGCCGCAAAGAAGTCTTCGGCTTCCTGGGCGAGCGCGCGTTGGTTTGAGCTGATAGCAGTCATCGTGGTCATCCGATCAGGATCTTGAGGCAGTCGTCGAGCACTTCGGCCAGGCGGTCAACCTGGCTTGTAGTGGTGGCGGGACTGACCAGGGTCATATTGTGGAACGGCGCGATCAACACGCCGCGATTGATGAGAAACAGGTGGAGCGCATGTTCGAGGTCCCCTCGCATCTTGGCGCGCGCCTCAGTGCCGTTGCGGGCCGGTACCGGATCGCAAATGAATTCGCCGCGTGAGCCGACGTGCGTGACGTGCCAGTTGAGCCCCCGTCCTTCGATCACGTCCTTGGTCTTGGCGGCCAGTTCCTCGGCCAGCGGCAGCATGTGGGCATAGGCCTGCGGCGTCATAACCTCGGTCAGGCAGGCGCGCATCGCGGCCAGCGCCAGGGCATTGGCCGAAAGCGTGGTGCCGATCCCGGAGTGGCCTTTCTCGCCCTGCTCGCGGCATTGCTCCATCCGTGCCGCCACTTCGGCGGTGAAGCCAAAGACCGCGCATGGCACGCCCCCCGCGACCGGCTTGCCCAGCACGAACAGGTCGGGCAGCGGGCCGTAAGTGGCGGTGTGGCCGCCATAGCCGGTCGAGATCGTGTGGGTCTCATCCCAGACCAGCAGCGTGCCCTGGCGGGTGCAGGCGAGGCGCAGCGCCTCCAGGTATCCGGGCTGCGGCATGACCATGCCAACGTTGGTCATCGCCGGTTCGGCCAGCACGCAGGCGACATCGCCTTTGGCCAGGGCGGCCTCCAGCGCCGCAAGATCGTTGAATTCGATCACCACGGTGTGCTGCCGCACGTCATAGACCTGCCCGACCAGGCTCTTCCTGAGTTCAGGCACACCATCGCGCAGATCGACAAACACGTCATCGACCGCGCCGTGATAGCAGCCGTTGAACACCAGCACCTTGTCGCGGCCGGTGATCCCCCGGCACCAGCGGATCACCGCGCGGTTGGCTTCGCTGGCGCTGGATGTGACCTGCCAGAACGGCAGCTTGAACCGCTCGGCCAGCGCGTCCGCCACCACCACGGCATCTTCGGTGGGGAGCATATAGGTCAGCCCCCGGCTCGCCTGCCGGGCAATCGCCGCAGCGACCGGGGCGGGCGAATGGCCGAACATCGATCCGGTATCACCCAGGCACAGGTCGTCATAGCGGTGGCCATCCACGTCCCACAACTCGGCCCCCTGGGCCCGGTCGGCGAACAGCGGGAACGGGGTTCCCCAGTCGAGCATCCAGTGGAACGGCACGCCCCGGTGCCAATGCCGCGCGGCGGCCTGGCCCAAGGCAGCCGACTTGGGATTGGCCGCGACAAAGCGTTCGCGTTCGGTCGCGATCATCGCGGCAATGGCGCTATCCGAAATCACAGCCGGTCCCTCAGCGCATAATAGAGCATGCCCGCCGCGTAGAGCGGATGACGCAGCCAGCGCCCGCCGGGAAAAGCCTGGCGCGGCAGGCTGGCGAACAGGTCGAAGCGTTCGGCATGGCCGCGCATTGCCTGGGCGATCAGGTCACCCGCGAGCGTAGTCAGCAGCACCCCGTGGCCCGACCAGCCATGCGCGTAGAAGCTGTTCCCGATCCGCCCGAACTGCGGCAACCGGTTGAGCGTGACGCCGACCAGCCCGCCCCAGGCGTGGTCGATCGCCACACCTTTCAGCTGCGGGAAGACCTGCTCCAGATAGGGCCGGACAAAGCCCGCGACATCGGCGGGCGGGCGCGGGCTGTATTTTTCGCCTCCGCCGAAGATCAGGCGATGGTCGGCGCTCAGCCGGTAATAGTTGAGCACGAACTTGCTGTCCGAAACCGCCGCGCCCGAAGGGATCAGCGCCTTGGCCGCCGCCTCGCCCAAAGGCGCGGTCGCGACATTGTAGTTGGCGACCGGCATGGTCATGGCGGCCAGATCGGGCACCAGCTCGCCCATGAAGGCATCGCAGGCCAGCACCGCGTGGCGGGCCGTGACGCGGCCTTGTGCGGTATCGACCCGCACCGGAGTGCCGTGATCGACAGAAATCGCCGAACTGCCCTCGAAGATCCGGGCACCTGCCGCCTCTGCCGCCTGGGCCAACCCCAGCGCGTAGTTGAGCGGATGCAAGTGCCCGCCGTTCATGTCGATCAGCCCGCCGTGGTAGATCGGGCTGGCAACGAAATCGCCGACATCCCCCGCGCTGACGATCGAGGCGCCCTGATAGTCCAGCAAGTCCTGCAGCAGCGCCAGCTCGCGGCGCATGGCATCGAGGTGTCCGGGCTTGGCGGCGGCGAGGAAATGGCCCTGGCGCAAATCGCAGGCGATCTTGTGCCGCTCGATCCGCTTCCTGACCAGATGCCCGGCTGAATTGGCCAGGCTGATCAGCCGCGCGGCGCGGTCGCGCCCGAAGCTCTTGACCAGATCCTCCGCGCCCCAGCGCATCCCCGGGATCATCTGCCCGCCGTTGCGCCCCGATGCCCCCCAGCCGACGCGGTGGGCCTCGAGCAAGGCCACCGAATAGCCCGCCTCGGCCGCATGCAGCGCCGCCGACAGCCCGGTGAAGCCGCCGCCCACGACCACCACATCAACCGACAGCTCGCCGCTGAATGCGGCGCGTGCGGGGGATGGATTGGCACTGGCCGCGTAATAGGACGGCGCGTGGGGTTCCACGACTACACCTTCAGCAACAGGTGTTCGCGCTCCCACGAGGAGATCACCGACTGGTAGGCGTAAAGCTCAGCATCCTTCATCGCCCAGAAGATCTCGAAGAACTCCTCGCCCAGCAGGTTCTTGACCGGCTTGCACTGGTAGAACCGGTCAAGCGAGGCCTCGAGCGTGCGCGGCAGGGTGCGCGCGCGGTTATAGGCGTTGCCTTCCAGCATCTTGGGCGGGATCATCCGCTCAACCATGCCGATGTAACCGCAAATCAGCGAAGCCGCGATCGCCAGATAGGGGTTCGAGTCGGCCCCGGCCAGGCGGTTCTCGACCCGGCGGTCCTTGGCTTCGGAAACCGGCACCCGGAACCCGCAGCTGCGGTTGTCAGCGCCCCAGTGGACGTTGATCGGCGCGGCGGTATCGGGGCGCATCCGCCGGAACGAATTGACGTTGGGGGCGACCAGCGGCAGAATCTGCGGCATCAATCGCACCAGCCCCGCGATATGGCTGCGGAACAGCGCGGTTTCCTTGCCGTTCTGGGCCGAAAAGACATTCCGCCCGGTCTCGACGCTCAGCACCGACTGGTGGATGTGCATCGCGCTGCCGGGCTGATCGGCCATCGGCTTGGCCATAAAAGTCGCATAGACCCCGTGTTCCAGCGCAACCTGGCGCACGATCCGCTTGAACAGCAGCACCTGGTCGGCCAGTGCCAAGGGATCGCCGTGGATGAAGTTCACTTCCAGCTGGGCGGCCCCGGCCTCGTGGATCATCGTATCGATGTTGAGCTCGGCCTTCTCGCACCAGTCATAGATCTGCTCGATGATCTCTTCGTATTCGCTCAACGCTTCCAGCCCGAAGGCCTCGCTCGCGGTCTCGGCCCGGCCCGAGCGGCCCGGCGGCGGCGTGAGCGGGAAATCGGCATCGAGGTTCTTGGTGACGAGGTAGAATTCGGCTTCGGGCGCGATCACCGGCTGCCAGCCCTTGGCTTCATAGAGCGCCAGGACTTTCTTGAGGATTTCGCGCGGGGCGATATCGACTGCTTTGCCGCCGGCCTTGTAGGCATCGCAGATCACATAGGCGGTCGGGGTCTTGTAACCCGGCGCCTCGCGCAGCGTCGAGGCATCGGGCACCAGGAAAACGTCCGGATCGAAATCGGGCACGATGTGCTCGACATCTTCGGGGTAGCCGCCGGTGACGGTCACAATGAACACGCTGCCGGGAATGCGCAGGGTCTTGTCGGCCAGCGATTTGACGAATTTGTTGGCGGGCAGGACCTTGCCGCGCTGGATCCCGTTCATGTCGGGAACAATGCACTCCACCTCGGCAATGCCGCGTTCCTTGATCCAGCTGGCAATATCGGTGGTCATGAAATGTCTCGAGTCGGAGTGGTGTGCCGGGGCAGCGAGCCCGCCCCGGCAAGCCTTGACTTATCAGAAGCCCCACTTGAGCGATACGACGCCGGTCGGCCCGCCCAGGCCGGTCACGTCGCGGGCCGTATCGACATAGTCGGCCGAAAGCGTCGCGCCGTTGCCCAGATCGACGCTGGCACCGATCAGCCAGTCCTTCTTGTGATCGCCAAAGGCACCGTTTTCGTAACCGAAAGTGCCGTGGACCGAGAATGGCCCCTGACCCAGCGGCATGTCTCCCGAGATGTAAACATAGGTGTTGTCAGTGCTGCCGATATTGCCTTGCTTAGGCGCATAGGCGGCACCAACGCGGACTTCACCCGGGCCGACGTTAGTGCCGACCGAACCGAAAAATTCGATGTAGTTGAGGTTGCTGTTGCTGACGTAGGAATAGTAGGTCGCCCCAGCGTTGATGTTCGCGCGGCCGATGTCCTTGCTGTAGCCAGCGGTCCAATCGATTTCGATGAAATCGGCGCGGCCATCGGCCAGGGCAACGTTCGAAGTCCAGACCGACGCATAAAGCCCACTCTCGTGCTCGATCGTCAGCGAAGCGGTGAGTTCCGGGTTTTGGTTCGACAGCGACAGGCCGCGGAAGCGGTAGTCGGTCAGCAGGCCGATTTCGCCCGAGATGTCGATCGGCCCCGACGCTTCTTCGGCTTCTTTTTCCTGGGCATGGGCAAAGGACGGGAATGCGGCCATCGGCAGAGCGATGGCGGCAGCGGCCAGCAGAGTCTTGAGCTTCATTGGTGATCCCTCATTATCGTTGTTCGGTTGGAGGAGGACCGCCTTTACGCTGGACCTGCGGACCAGCCCGTAAAGACTGGCGCGACCCCGCGATGCCCCGACAAAACCCCTTCCAGACCACCACCTTGGCCGCTTTGGCGCAAAAAAGCCAATTGGATTTGTTCGAGCTATGGCTATCGACTTTTCCGATAGGTTTATTCCTTGCGATCCGAATGGCATCCCCGGTAACTGGCACCTATCACGCGGGTGCGGTGCCACGATGGGAGCAAACATGTCCGAACCGAACGATCTGTCCGCTTTCTGGATGCCGTTTACCGACAACCGGGGTTTCAAGGCCAATCCGCGCATGTTCGTGGCCGCAGAGGGTATGCATTACACCGCTGCTGCCGGGCACAAGGTGCTTGATGCCACGGGCGGGCTGTGGTGCGTCAATGCTGGCCACGGCCGCACCCGGATTGTCGAGGCGATCCGCCAGGCCGCCGGCACGCTCGATTTCGCGCCGACGTTTCAGCTGGCGCACCCGCTGGCGTTCGAGGCCGCATCGCGCCTGGCGCTGCTGATGCCCGAGGGGCTCGACCGGATCTTCTTCACCAATTCAGGATCGGAAAGCGTCGATACCGCGCTCAAGATCGCGCTGGCCTATCAACGCGCGCGGGGGCAAGGCACCCGCACTCGCCTGATCGGGCGCGAGCGCGGCTATCACGGGGTCGGCTTTGGCGGGATCTCGGTGGGCGGGATCCTGGGCAACCGGCGTCAGTTCGGCACCCTGCTGACGGGCGTGGATCACATGCGCCACACCCATGACCTGGCGCGCAATGCCTTTTCGCGCGGGGCACCGCAGCACGGGGCGGAGCTGGCCGACGATCTGGAGCGGATCGTCGCGCTGCACGGGGCCGATACGATCGCGGCGGTGATCGTCGAGCCGGTGGCGGGTTCGACCGGCGTGCTGGTCCCGCCGCAGGGCTACCTCCAGCGGCTGCGCGCGATCTGCGATGCCCACGAAATCTTGCTGATCTTCGACGAAGTGATCACCGCCTTTGGCCGGGTTGGCACGGCCACCGCCAGCGAACGCTTTGGCGTGACGCCCGATATCATCACCATGGCCAAGGGACTGACCAATGCCGCGGTGCCGATGGGCGCAGTGGCGGTGCGGCGCGAAGTGCACGATTGCGTGGTGAACAGCGCCGGTCCGGGGATCGAGCTGTTCCACGGCTATACCTATTCAGGCCACCCGCTGGCCGCCGCCGCCGCGATCGCGACGCTCGACGTCTATGCCGAGGAAGGGCTGTTCGAAAAGGCGATCGAGCTGGAAAGCTATTGGGAAGACGCGGTCCATTCGATGAAGCGCGCGCGCCATGTGATCGACTGCCGCAACGTCGGCCTGATCGGCGGGATCGAGCTGGAACCGCGCCCCGGCGCGCCGACCAAGCGGGCGATGGAAGTGTTCCACCGCTGCTTCGATACGGGCCTGCTGATCCGCGTGACCGGCGATATCATTGCGCTGTCACCGCCGCTGATCCTGGACAAGAGCCACATCGACGCAATCTTCGGCAAGCTGACCGAAGTGCTGGCGACGATTGACTGAACAGCCTGCCGGGCTGGTTGATCGTTAGATCAGCCAGCCCTGGTGCGGCAGGTCGCTGCCCCAACGCTGCAAGCCGCTGTCGGGATAGTCTTCGAACGCGTAGAGGCCGCCGAAAGTGCCTTCTTCGACGGCGGTTCCCTTCAGCGCGTCTGCCATCGTCGGCACGTCCTTGGTCCCGGATGCCCCCAGGCCATCCATCACCGGCGTCACTTTGGGCGGGTCCATAACCGGCGCTGCTTTGGGTGCTTCGGCTGTGGCAGCAAGGATGAAATCGCTGGCCGTCAGCTGGCTCATGGTGATGTTGTTCAGGATGATAACATCGCCGTTGGCCATCTGGATCGCGCCGTTGGCACCGCCCTGATAGTAGCGTGCCTGGACCTGCGCGAAAGTCATCCCGTAGGCCGAAAGGTCGATCTTGTCCTGGCCGCGGGTGAAATCGCCGATGGTGTCGATTCCGGTGCCCGCCTGGAAGACGAACACATCGTTGCCGCCTTCGCCAAACAGCACGTCGTTGCCCTGCATCCCGTTCAGCCGGTCATTGCCCTGCCCGCCAAGCAGCCAGTTGACCGAGGCCGAGCCGGTCAGGATGTTGTCCAGTTCGTTGCCGACCCCATAGGGAGTGGAGCCCTGCAAAGTCAGGTTCTCGATATTGGCGTAGAGGTAGTATCCATCGCCAGTGATATTGGCGAAGACGGTTTCGGTGCCTTCGCCGGACTGTTCGAACACCAGGTCAAAGCGGTTATCGACATAGAAGGTATCGTTGCCGATATTGCCGTAAAGCCGGTCAGCCTCGCCGCCGCCGTCTTCGCCGTGCAAGGCATCATCGCCGTCACCGCCCACCAGCACGTCAGCCCCGGCCCCGCCCCAGAAGGTATCGTTACCTTCCTGGCCGTACAGCTCGTCGGCACCGATTCCGCCGGTCAAGGTGTCCGCACCGATCCCGGCAACGATATAATCATCGCCGCCATCGCCAAACAGCTGGTCGTCTCCGTCCAGACCAAAGATTCGGTCCGCCCCTTCACCGCCATCGATCCGGTTGCCGACCGCGTTGCCGATCAAGAAATCGGTGCCGCTGCCGCCGCGCGAATTCTCGATAATCGTGCCCCGCGCGATCGACAGGTTGCCGGTTCCGCCGCCGATGTTGGAGAAGCTCTCAGGCGTAAGGTTGATCAGCTGGTTCGACGAGAAGCCAGAATAGTCGAGCGTGTCGGTGCCGCCATTATCGAAGATCGTGACCGCAACCGAGCTTTGCCCGACCGCGGCCGTATAGATGTCGCGGCCGGAATTGTTGTTGAAGCCATAGGTCGTATTGCCGGTGCGGGTGGTGGTGCTGCCGCCGCCGTAAAGGCTCTGCACGGCCAGGATATCCGCGATCATCGGGGTTTCGGCAAAGACCCGGCTGAAGCCCAGGCCGGCGAAATAGGTGTTCTCGCGCTGATCGAAGTACGACATCACCGTCGTCGCCCAAGCGTCGTTGATATAGGTCGCGTCCTGGGCGTAATCGGCAGTGGTATTGTAGGGACCGGCGTGGCCCAGCCCCAACGCGTGGCCGATTTCATGGAGGTAGGTCTGGAACGAATAGGACCGGATTGTCGTGCCCGACGAGGTCAGCCAGTCGGTCGAGACATTGACCCGCGACGAAGTGATGAACCCGCCTGAGCGCGTGCTGGTCGAGAAGGCTCCGGATTCGTTGTCGTCGAAGGTAATCTGCCCGCCAGTGGCCACTTCGTTGAAGGCAATCCCCAGCACATCGCTCCACAGGTTGAGCGCTTCGCGGGCGAGGAACTGCCCATCGGCGGTCAGCTCGGTCAGGTTGACGGTAATCGTCCCGCCCGGCTGGACATTGAAATTGCGCGAGGTTCCGCCCCAATAGGTGTTGGTCAGCTGGGTGGCGATCTGGTCATAGGTATAGAGCGCCAGCGGCGGGGCCACTTCGGCGGTGACGCGGTAGGCCCCGCTCTCGTTGTCAGCCCAGCCGCCCAGGTCGATGTAATAGGTGCCAGTGGTGGTCGCGGTGAAGCGAATCCGCGAATAGGTGTCGGCGCTGTCATCGTTGTAGGCCAGCAGATTGCCGGCCGAATCGCGCAGAAACAGCGCCGTATCCGGGTCGCTTGCGCCGCCGGTGGCGGAGGTGGTGATCAGATAGGTCTGCCCGGCGGTCAGCTGGACCGCATACCAGTCATGATCGCCGGTCGCATCGAGCGTGCCGTTGACCGAAGAGCCGAGCGTGATCGTTCCGGTGGTCGCGGTCGAGGCGGCAATCGTGTCAGCCGTCGGGCGGCTGACCGAGAGATAGAAGCTGCCGGTATTGGTCTGGTAACCCGAAACATCGAGGAAAAAGGTCCCCGAACTGGTTGCTGTCCAGGTAATCTCGGACCGGCGCAGGTTGTTGGCCGTATTCGCATCGTCGTTCTGGAGGATCAGGGCACCGGTTGAATCGCGCAGGGTCAGGATCGAATCCCTCAGCCCGGTCGAGAACATGGTCGAAAAGGTGTAGGTCTGCCCGGCAATGACGGTGACCTGGTACCAGTCGCTGTCGCCCGAGGTATCGATCGCGCCGCTGACATAGCCGCCGACCGCAACCGTTGCGGTTGAAGTGATGCCGCCCGGCACGGTATCGTCCGCGGCCGTGCCGCCGCCAAAGGGCATGGCGTCGATGTCCCAGAGCCAGCCGGAAGCCAGTTCATTGGCGGATCCGAACAGTCGCATTGCCTAATTCCTCCCGGTCACCGCGCGGTGCGAAGTACTTCGGCCACATCTTTGGCCAACAAGTCAATTTCGCGCATTTCCAGCCTCTTGTCCATCACGTCGATTGTAATTGCCGGATGTTTCCTTACCGCCCTGCCAAGACGCGAGGTAAACGCGGCTTCCACGCTCGCCGGCGCGCCCAGCCGGACTTGAATGGTGATCCAGCGCCCCTTGCCGGGCAGGGGCGCGGTCGACACAGGAATCAGGCGCACTTTCAGCGCAGGCTCGATCGCGCGGACAAAGCGGGCGCAGATTGCGGCGCGGGTCAAGGCTGGCGATCCCTTGGCCTTGCCGGTCAAGGCGCAGTGGAATTCCACTGCCGGCCGGAGTGGCGCATTGGCAGCATCGACTGGCTCAGGCATGACCAATGCCGCTCCTCCCAGAGATAGCGCTGCCAGCACCGAAATCAGCCCTGCGCGAATATGCATGAAACACCCCTGGCAGGCCTGATGGTCCCGTCAAGGCAGAGCTAGACGCAGCGGTATTGCCGTAAGGTGAATGATGCGCTGCGGCGCTTTTCAGCGCGCAAAGGTCGTGTTGGTAATGTCGAGTGGTTCAGCGCAGGCGCTGCAACCCGGGCGCAGCACCAGGGAGTGATTGCAGGACTGGTGGGTCAGCAGCAATGGCGGTCCCTTGGCGTCGGCGTACCAGCGATCACCCCAGTGCAACAGCGCCAGGAGCACCGGATAAAGATCGCGGCCCTTCTCGGTCAGGCGATAGTCAAACCGGCCGGCATGCGCCGAATAGGGCATGGCGCGGATGATCCCCTGGGTCAGCAGCCGCTCGATCCGGTCGGACAGGATGTTGCTGGCCATCAGCGTATCGCGCTGGATGTCGTCGAACCGGTGGATGCCCGTAAAACAGGCGCGCACCACCAGCGTGGCCCAGCGATCGCCGAACAGCCCAATCACCGAATCGACCATGATCCGGTCGCCGCGTTTGGCGGTCACGCTGGGCATGCGGCGGCGGCCATAGACCGGGGTGACCTGGCTGAGACCTGGCCCCGGCTCCCAGCTGACCGCGCGTGGGTCGATCGGTTCGCGGCAGCTCTCGCAGAGCGCCTGCGGCACGGTGGCCTGTCCGCAGGTCCGGTGGTGCAGCGTAACCTTGTAGGCACGGTCTCCTGCGGCCCACAGGTGCTGCCAGCGCAGGATCATCAAGGCGACCGGAAACAGCGCTCGCCCTTTCTGGGACAGCCGGTATCCACCGCGCAGCTCTTGCGGCTTTTCAAGGACACCCGCTTCGATCAGCCGGGTCAGCCGGTTGCTGACCACCGAGCGGGCCAGACCGGTTTCCTCGACAAATTCACCGAACAGGTGCCGCCCGAGGAAAGTCTGCTCAAGGATCAGCAGAACCGGAACGTCGCCCACCACTTCAAGCGCGCGCCAGATCGAGCAGGCCCTGATCGTTTGGTGCTCCATCCCGGCTTCGCCTCCGGCGTTCAGCGACTGGCCGCAATCACCAGCGGCCCAAGAGGATAGGGCCGATAACGCCCCTCGGCAATGCGCAAGCCGCTGCCTTGCCGGGCCCGTTGGTAGTCCCGGTCCCGCAAGCCACACGGGCTGCGGGACCGGGCCTGGATCAGAACCTGCCCTGAACCTGCAGCGCGATGTTGCGGGTCCGGTCGAAGATCCCGGTATAGGCCACGCCGGTGTTGCCGGTCAGCGTGGTCGAAAGCGGCAGCTGGCCCCCGGTCAGCAGGATCCGCTGGTTGGTCAGGTTGCGACCGACCAAAGCGATTTCCCACTGGCCGTCGTCCGCCCCCACCGCGATACGCGCGCCGAGCTTGGCATAGGGGGCTTGTTCGGTGAAGGTATCGAGCACGTTACCGGCCCGGTAGCGGCTCGAATAATCGACGTTCACATTGGCGGTGAACTTCATGTTGTCGCCCACCGGCTGGTTAAAGTCGATCGCGGCGCTGCCCGACCACTTCGGCGCGAACGTTGCGCTGGCCCCGGTATAGTCGCAGAAATTGGGCGCGACGTTGGGGGTGAAGCCGAACGGACATTGGCCCTGCCGCCAATCGGTGTACTTGAAGTCGAGGTAGGCCAGCGAACCGCTGAGCTGCAGGCTGCTGCCGATCCCGACCCGGGCTTCGGCTTCGACCCCCTGGACCTTCGCGGCCGAGGCGTTGTTGACGTTGAAGCCGATCCCGCCGTCAAAGACGTTGGTCTGCAAGTCTTTGTACTTGGTGCGGTAATAGCTCAGCGCCAGCTGCACATTGCGGCTGCGGTACTTCAGCCCGCCTTCGAAGTTATCCGCCTTTTCCGGGCGGAACTGGAAGGCACCCGGGAAGCCCGGCGTGGTCGGCAAAGCGTTCGAACGGATGTCGAACCCACCGGCCTTCACCCCGCGCGCGTATGAGCCGTAGAGCATCAGTTCAGGCGTCACGTCGAACTGGATATTGGCCATCGGCGTGGTCGAGTTTTCGGTGAAGCTGCCGCTGATCGAGTGATCGACCACCCTGAGCGCCGACCAGACCGCGCGGACGTTGGCGATCGGGAAAATGTTGGTCGGTCCCTTGACGATCACCAGGTTGCGGTCGCCGGTCTTGGATTCGCTGTTGAAGCGCACCCCGGCGGTTACCCGCAGCTGTTCGGTCAGCGAGAGCGTGCCCTGGGCGAAAGCCGACCACAGTTCCGAGGTCTGCTTGAACTGGCGTTCGCTGCGGGTATCGGCCAGCACCCGGAACGGCATCGGCAGCGAGTTCATGAAGCTGCCGAAGATCACATAGTCCTCGGCGCTCAGCCGCGAGGACTGGAAGTAGCCGCCGACGATGTACTTGAACTTGCCATTGTCAGGCGAAGTCAGGCGAATTTCCTGCGACAGCTGGTCGTAGCTCTCGGCCTGGTTGGTGGCATCGAGGATGTTGTGCTGGATGTAATCGACGTCCAGCAGCTCCTTGGCGCTGTAGTGGACATAGCCCGAGGTCAGGTCGATGCTGTGCTCACCAGCTTCGATCTTGACCCCCAGGGTAGTGTTGAACACCTTGGTGCGGCTGTCGAAACCGTTGTTCTGGCTGCGCCAGTCAAGGTTGGTATCGACCGAGGAGAAGAACGGGTTGGTGCTGTAGGCCCCGCGCGCAGTGAAGTTTTCGCGTGCCTGACCCAGAGTCTTGAAATCGGCATATTCCATCTTCAGCGAAGCGGCGATCGGACCGCTTTCGGCCTTGAGCGTGCCGCGGAAGAAATAGGTAGTGTTCTGGGGCTCGTCGCGGTTCAGCGTTGAGTTGAACATATAACCGCCAAGCTTGCGGTAGTAACCGACCACGCGCATCCCGGCATTGTCGGAGAACGGCACGTTAACCACGCCGGTCAGCTGGGTTTCGCGGTGCTCGAACTCGTATGAGGCAATCCCCTGCACTTCGGTATTGCCGCCCGGCTCGCGGTTGACCACGCTGATCGCGCCGGCGATCGCGTTCTTGCCGAACAGGGTCGGCTGCGGCCCGCGCAGCACTTCGATCCGCTGGACATCGACGATCGGCATGCGGATCAGCTGATCGCGGCCATAGTAGATCCCGTCGATGAACATCGCCGCGGACTGTTCAAAGCCCTTGTTGTCGCCCGAAGAGATCCCCCGGATCGAGATGCGGTTGGCGATCCCGGTCTGGGTGATGCGCAGGTTGGGAACGCTGGAGGCGACCTGCTCCATATTGGCAGTGCCCATCGCTGCAAGCTTTTCCCCGCTGACCGCCGCGATCGAGATCGGCACGCGCGAAATGCCTTCGCTGCGCTTTTGCGCGGTGACCACGATCTCTTCCAGACCGCCTTCTCCCGCAGGAGCCTCGGCGTCCTGGGCAAGCGCGAGCTGCGGACAGCCCAGTGCGGTACCGGCCAGAAGTGCGGCCAAGATCTTTTTCATGAAATTCCTCCCCTCATGCAAGCCCGGCCCCTTGCGCAGGGCTTTCTTGCTTGTCACGCCAGAATAACCCACATAAGTTCACTTATGCAAGCCAGAATCAGAAAGGCCGATTGACCGATGGGGAGACTGCCGCCCGCCCTGACCCGGAACCTGCGCCTGCCCGCGATTGCAGCGCCGATGTTCCTGGTTTCCGGGCCGGAAATGGTGGTTGCGGCCTGCCGCGCAGGGGTTGTCGGCTCGTTTCCGGCACCCAATGCGCGGACCCCAGCGGACCTTGAGGCCTGGGTCACGCAGATCGGAGCGGCATTGGCGGAAGATGTCAATGCCGCGCCCTGGGCGATCAACCTGGTGGTCCATCCCTCGAACGACCGGTTTCCGTCCGACCTTGAATGCGTGGTGCGCCACAGGGTCCGGCTGGTGATCACCGCGCTGGGCAGCCCGGCGCGAGTGGTCGATGCGGTCCATGGCTATGGCGGGCTGATCTTCGCCGATGTCAATTCGGTCGGCTTCGCACGCAAGGCGGCGGCGGCCGGGGTCGATGGGCTGGTGCTGGTCGCTGCGGGTGCAGGCGGGCATACCGGACAGACCGCCGGCTTCGCCTTTGTCGAGGAAGTGCGCCAGTTCTGGCAGGGGCCGATCGTACTGGGCGGAGCAATCTCGACCGGCCAGGCGGTGCGCGCCGCCGAAGTGCTGGGCGCGGACCTGGCCTATCTGGGCACCGCGCTGATCGCCTGCGAAGAAAGCTTGGCCGTACCCGGTTACAAAGAGATGGTCGTGGCTGCGGGCGCGGAAGATATCGTGCCATCCAAGGGCATTACCGGCGTCACCGCCAACTGGCTCAGGCTCAGCCTGATCGCCGCGGGGCACGATCCGGCCAACATGCCCGAGGACAAGCAGCCCAATTTCGAGAATGCCCAGGACGATGCCAAGGCCTGGAAGAATGTCTGGTCGGCCGGCCAGGGGGTCGGCGCGGTCGGGGCAGAAGAACCGCTGGCGCGCATTGTCGCGCGGCTCGAACAGGAATATGACGCGGCCTGCAGGTTGCCGCGCTTTGGTGCGAAGGAGTGATGCAATGACTGTGGAACTGGTCGGGACAGTACGCTCGACGCTGAAGAACACCGATCACCCCTATATGCAGGGTGCCTGGCGGCCCAGCTTCAACGAATGGAACGCCATTTTCGCGAACGGTGACGCCGAAGTGATCGGCACGATCCCCGATGATATCGACGGGGTCTATGTCCGCACCGGCGAGGTTCCGGTGCATGAACCGATCGGGCGCTATCACCCCTTCGATGGCGACGGGCAGATCCATTCCATCAGCTTCAAGAACGGCCGCGCCAGCTATCGCAGCCGGTTCGTGCGGACCAAGGGCTTTCAGGCCGAGCAGGAAGCCGGCAAGGCGCTGTGGGCCGGGCTGATGGAACCGCCGCACAAGAGCACCCGGCCCGGCTGGGGCGCGCAGGAGTGGCTCAAGGATTCAAGCTCGACCGACGTGGTGGTCCATGCCGGCAAGATCCTCTCCTCGTTCTACCAGTGCGGCGAAGGCTACCGGCTCGATCCCTTCACGCTCGAGCAGTTCGGCACCGAAGGCTGGGTTCCGCTCGACGGGATTTCCGCGCACACCAAGATAGATGAGGCGACCGGCGAGCTGTTGTTCTTCAACTATTCGAAGCACGCCCCCTACATGCATTACGGGGTGGTCGGGCCGGACAACAAGCTCAAGCACTATATCCCGGTGCCGCTGGCCGGGCCGCGCCTGCCGCACGACATGGCCTTCACCAGGAACTACGCCATCGTCAACGACATGCCGCTCTACTGGAACCCGGAACTGCTGGAGCGCAATCTCCACGTGGTCCAGTTCCACCCCGATCAGAAGACCCGCTTCGGGATCATCCCGCGGATGGGCCAGAGCGAGGACATCCGCTGGTTCGAGGCCGAGCCGACCTATACCCTCCACTGGCTCAACGCCTGGGAAGAAGGCGACGAGATCATTCTCGACGGCTATTTCCAGGAAGAGCCTCAGCCCAAGTCGCACCCCGATGCCCCCGACGGGCTGGAGCGGATGATGGCTTATCTCAGCCAGGGGCTGATGAAGCCCAAGCTGCACCGCTGGCGCTTCAACCTGAAGACCGGCGAGACCACCGAGGAGCGGCTGGACGACCGGATCCTGGAATTCGGGATGTTCAACCAGAAGTACGCGGGCAAGCCTTACCGCTACGCCTATTCGGCGGTGCCCGAGCCTTACTGGTTCCTGTTCACCGGCCTGGTCAAACATGACCTGGAGGCCGGGACGAGCGAGGAGATCAGCTTTGGCCCGGGCCGCTATGGCAGCGAAACGCCCTTCGCCCCGCGGATGGGTGCCAAGGACGAGGATGACGGCTATCTGGTCTCGTTCATCGCCGATGTCGAAAACGACCGCAGCGAATGCGTGCTGATCGATGCCAAGAACTTCGCCGCCGGGCCGGTCTGCCGGATTGTCCTGCCCGAACGGTTCTGTTCGGGCACGCATTCGGTCTGGGCCAATGGCGACGATATCGGCATGGG
>PNJT01000045.1 GCA_013822005.1 Novosphingobium sp.
AGGCGGCTGTCACTGCGGCGCGGTGCGGTTTGCGATCGAGGTCGAAACAAGGCCCGAACTGCTCGATTGCAATTGTTCGATTTGCGCCAAATCGGGGCTCTTGCACCTGATCGTGCCGCATGATCGCTTCACCCTGCTGCAAGGGCAGGACAGCCTGACTTCCTACCGTTTCGGCAGCGGCGCGGCGGATCATCTGTTCTGCAAGGCTTGCGGGATCAAGAGCTTCTACCAGCCGCGCAGCCATCCCGAGGCGTGGAGCGTGAACTTTCGCTGCCTCGATCCCGGGCACGGCCTGGAGCCAACGGTTCGCAGTTTCGACGGGCAGAACTGGGAAGCGGCACGGCAAGACCTGGCGGACTGAACTTTCAACCAATTTTGTCCCGAATTGCCGCCCGGCTTTACGCGGCGCTAACGTTTGACGGTTAATAACGCGGGCGTGACGACCAGACGCCTCAAGCACCAGCGCTACCCAAAGAGCTGCCCGTGATGGCGGTTTTGGGCCTCACCGATCCCCAGGACGGCGATTGGGGCAGGCTGCGCGGCCTGCAGTATTCCAGCCTGGCCCGGGTAACCCAGGTGCGGGTGATCTCGCACGTGATCGCCGCTTTGGCGGTGATTCGGATCTACTTTGGCGACGTCCACATCGCCGCGCTGATCGGTTGGTTCGTGGTGCTGTGCGCAAGCCTCTATTACGGGGCCTCGATCGACAAATCGCTGGTCGATGTCGATCGCCGCCGGATTGGCCGCGACGAGGTTCAGAAACAGACGATGAGCTCGCTGGGCAATGCCCTGATCTGGGTGGTGCCGATGGCGGCTTTCGCGCCGTTTGGAGACGCTTCGCAGCAGCTTGAGCTATGGGCGATCACGGCCATGCTGCTGACTGCGTCGGCGGTGCTGCTTTCCGCTGTACCGCTTGCCAACCTGGTGCTGACCGGGATCATGGGCGTTTCCGCGCTGGCCAGCTTTGCCTGGGCCGGATCGTTTGAAATGGCGCTGCTGACGGTGCTGTTCGGGGTGGTGATCACGCTCGGTTCGGTCGAAACCGCGCGCTCATTCCTGACCGCACGGATCGCCGAAAGCGCGATGGCGGAAAAGAGCGAAGTCGTCTCGATGCTGCTGCGCGAGTTTGAAGAGGGTGAGGCCGACTGGCTGTGGCAGATCGATACCGCGCGCCGGGTGCGTTCGGCCAGCCCGCGCTTTGCCTTTGCGCTGGGCCTCTCGCCCGAGGAGATCGAGGGCAAACCCTTTATCCAGCTGATCGCGGGACCGGCCTGGGATACCGGCCAGTTCCCCTCCAGCCTGCACGACCTGGTCGAGCGGCTCAAGCAGCGCGAGAGCTTCTCGAACTGTCTGGTCCGCGTGACCATCGGTGGCCAGCAGCGTTGGTGGGAAATCTCCGGCACTCCCAAGCTATCCGAAACCGGCAATTTCGACGGGTTCCGCGGGGTCGGTTCGGATGTCACCGAACAGCGCGAATCGAGCGAGAAGATTGCCCACATGGCGCGCTTCGATACGCTGACGGGCCTGCCCAACCGGATGATGGTGACCGAAGCCCTGGGCGAGGCGATGCGCTATGCCGATCAGTGGCGGACCAAATGCGCCTTCCTGATGATCGACCTCGACCGGTTCAAGGCGGTCAACGATACGCTGGGCCACCTGGTTGGCGACCAGCTGCTGGCGCGGGTATCCGAACGGCTCAAGGCGCTGGTGACCGACAACGAGCTGTGCGGCCGGCTGGGCGGCGACGAATTTGCGGTGGTGATCCGCGACGCTTCCGATCACAACCGCGTGGTGCGCGTGGCTGAGGCCGTGATCGACACGCTGTCACGGCCTTACGAAGTCGATCACCACACGCTCTACATCGGTGCCTCGGTCGGCTCGGCAATCGGCCCGCGCGACGGGACCACGGTCGAAACGCTGATGCGCAATGCGGATCTCGCGCTCTACCGCTCGAAGGAAGAGGGCGGCGGGCAGCACTTTGGCTATGAGCCTTCGCTCCATGCCCATGCCGAGGAACGCCGCAAGCTGGAATTCTCGCTGCGCCGCGCGCTCGAAAAGAACGAGATGGTGCTGCATTACCAGCCGGTGGTCGATGCCACCGACGAACAGATCCTCAGCTTCGAAGCACTGATCCGCTGGAACAGCGAAGACCACGGGTTCGTCAGCCCGGCCAAATTCATTCCCTTGGCCGAAGATACCCGCCTGATCGTGCCGATCGGCGAATGGGTGCTGCGCGAGGCCTGCCGCGAGGCGGTACGCTGGCCGGTCGAAATAAAGGTGGCGGTCAACGTTTCGGGCGAACAGCTGCTCGATCCCGGCTTCATCGGCTCGGTGGTTCAGGCGCTCAGCAGCAGCGGGTTGCCCGCGCAGCGGCTGGAACTGGAAGTGACCGAATCGATCTTCGTGCGCGATGCGACGACTGCGCGTCAGGCGCTGGAACAGATCATGTCGCTGGGCTGCGGGGTTGCGCTCGATGACTTTGGCACCGGCTATTCTTCGCTGGCCTACATCCGCGACTTGCGCTTTTCGACCATCAAGATCGACCGCAGCTTCGTGCAAGGCGCCTCATCGGGCGCGCCCGAAAGCCTGGCGATCATCCGCGCCGTTGTGGCCATGGCCGAGAGCCTGGAAATGTCCACCACTGCCGAAGGCGTGGAAACCGAGCGCGAGCTCGAAATCATCCGCGGCCTCGGCTGCCGCAAGATCCAGGGTTACTATTTCGGCCGCCCCATGCCCGCGACAGAAGCCCGCGGCCTGTTCCACGACAGCAAGCTGCGCGTCGCGCAGTAAGCCTCAGGCGGCGACCAGTCCGCGAACCAGGCTTTCAAACAAGGCGCGGCCATCGCTGCCGCCCTGGGCCTGCTCGATCATCCGCTCAGGGTGCGGCATCATGCCCAGCACGTTGCCTGCCGCGTTGAGCACGCCGGCGATCTGGCGGGCCGAGCCGTTGACTTCTTCAGCGTAGCGGAACGCCACGCGGCCTTCGCCTTCAAGCCGGTCGAGCGTCGCCGCATCGGCGAAGTAGTTGCCGTCGTGGTGGGCGACCGGGATCGTGATCTGCTGGCCAGCGCTATAGCCCGCAGTGAACAGGCTCTGGTTGTTTTCAACCGTCAGTGAGACTTCGCGGCAGACGAAATTCATCCCCGCGTTGCGCAGCAGTGCGCCGGGCAGCAGGCCGCTTTCGGTCAGCACCTGAAAGCCATTGCACACGCCCAGCACCGGCACGCCCTTGTTCGCGGCTTCGACCACCGCCTGCATGATCGGGCTGCGCGCCGCCATCGCGCCGCTGCGCAGGTAGTCGCCATAGGAGAACCCGCCGGGCAGGGCGATGAAATCGAGCCGGTCGGGAAGCTGGGCATCGCCGTGCCAGACGCGCAGCACTTCGCCGCCGCAGACCTGCTCTACCGCCACCGCCATGTCGCGGTCGCAGTTCGAACCGGGGAAGGTGATGACGGCCGAGCGGAACGCGCTCATGCGGCTTGCCTCTCGATCCGGTAGTTTTCGATCACCATGTTGGCCAGCAGCTGCTTGCACATGGTTTCGAGCTGTTCGTCGGTCACGCTGGGCTCGACATCAAGCTCGATCATCTTGCCCGCGCGGACATCGTTGACGCCGTGGATGCCGAGGCCCTCGATCGCATGGTGGATCGCGCGGCCCTGGGGATCGAGCACCCCGTTCTTGAGGGAGACGAAAACGCGGACCTTCATCGCGGCGGGCCTTTCGCTGGCAGAGGTGATCAGGATTCGAGCGGGCCTATGCCCCCAGACGCGCGCCGGGGCAAGGGTGCACCCGCGCCGGAAGGTCAGCCTTCCACCGAATCCATCACATAGCCCAGCGAGCGTACCGTCCGCAGCGGATCGGGCGCACCGGCGGCGGTCAGCGCGCGGCGCAAGCGGCCGACCCAGACATCGACCGTGCGGTCGTCGATTGCGCCATCGTCCTTGCCCAGATGCTCGATCAGCGCGGCGCGGCTGAAAACCTGGTCGGGATACTCCATGAAATGCAGCAGCAGGCGAAACTCGTTGGGGCGCATCGGCACGGCCTTGCCGAGGGCCCGGACCTGGTGCGCGGCGGGATCGAGCGCGATTGCACCGTTGACCAGCTGGCGACGCAGCGGCGCGGGTTCGTCAGTGACGCTATCAACCCGTTCAAGCAGCCGCGCGACATCGAGCGGGCCGACCAGGTAATCGTCGGCCCCGGCCTGCAATGCGCGGCGGCGGGCTTCCTGGCTGGGCTCGTCGAGCACCAGGGTCAGGTGCGCGCCGCGGGTCGCCTCGGTCTCACGCAGGCGGCGGCACATTTCGAGGCCGGACATGGTCGGGCAAAGCCAGTCGATAAAGCCCCACACGCGCCCGCCCAGCGGACCAGCCGGAGGCATGTCGCCCAGGGGCACAACCTCCCAGCCGGGCCGCTTGCGAGCGATCTCGGCAAGGAGCCCGGCGGGCGGGGCGGTGAGCAGAAGTGTCGTGTGTTTGTTCATGACCGGACACGGGTTGGACGAATCTGCGTCATGATATGCGCCAGCGAAGTGACGGATTCGTGATGGAATTGTGACAGTTGGGTTACGGCCCTCCTGTCACATTGCTGTCACATTAAATCGCATGAATCCTGGCACCTGCGGCGCTATCCTCACAGCATGTTCAAGCCCAGCCTGATCCGCCGCCTGCGCCTTGGTGCGTTCCTGGTTTTGTTGGGACTGGCCAGTCCGGCTCTGGCAGAGCGGCTTTCGTTCGACCACCGGCTGGTTCCGGCGCTTAAGGCCGTGTTCGACAGCGGCAATGGCGAGATGATCGACTTCAACGGTTCGAACCCCAGTTATGTCACTGATGTGATCGCAGTGCGTGGGCGCTCGGCCAGGGATTGGGACGAGGCACTGGTGATCATCGCCCGCGCGCCGGGCAAGAAAGTTCGCACCGCCGGTGACTGGCTGGAAGAGCTGCGCAGCGATGCCAAGCGGCGTTGCAGCTCGGACTTGAAAGTGATCGAGCAGAGCGAAGGCACATTCGTGTTTGAGCGCCAGGCGCAGAAGTGCCCCGGCTCTTATCCGCGCAATGCGCTCTATCTGGTGGTGCAGGGCAAGAGTTCCTTGTTCCTGCTCGCGGTCCTCTCGCGCGATGATCTTAGTGAAGCGTCGCGGGCTGAGTGGCTGGCACTGTTCAGGTCCGCCCAGCTCAAATAGCTGCTGACACATTTCGGTCATGCTGCTGTCGCCTCAGATACGCTGAGGAGTCACACGGCCCACCTAGTTCGGCGACGAAGCCGGACGGGGGGCGATTCGCACATCGCACAGGGTCCTTCCCGGGCCGGCATCGAACCAGACAGATGCCATTTGAACCAGGGAATGAACCCAATGATCCGCTTTTCATGCCGCTCGACCGCTTCCTTTGCCGCGCTGGCGGTCGGCCTGATGATGGCCGGCCCGGCGCACGCTGCGGTCACGGTGACCGACGATGCCGTACTGGTTGACGGTGCCGCAAGCGATGCCGCCGGTTCCGACCAAGCGCAAAGCTCACCCGAAGATGCCGGGACCACTTCGAAAGACCCGGGCCTGACCGACATCGTGGTGACCGCCACCAAGCGCGAAACCAACCTGCAGAAGACCCCGATCTCGATTTCGGTGATGGGTGCCGAAATGATCCGCGAGCGCAAGGTCCAGAGTCTGCTCGACCTGGCCGATGGCGGGGTGCCCAGCCTGCGTGTCGCACCGTTCGAATCGCGCCAGTCCGCGCTGACCATTGGGATCCGCGGAATTGTTCCGCTCGATGCCAACCAGCCTGCGCGTGAACAGGGCGTGGGGATCTATATCGACGGGGTCTATCTTGGCCGCCAGCACGGGTTGAACACCGGGCTGTTCGATGTGGAGCGCGTTGAAGTACTCAAGGGTCCGCAAGGCACGCTGTTTGGCCGGAATACCGAAGGCGGCGCGGTCTCGATCATCGCCAAGGCTCCGACCGGTGAATTCGGCGGCCGGCTTGACGGCGGCTTTGGCAGCCTGGGCACTTACAATGCCGGCCTGCACCTTAACCTGCCAGAAGTGGCTGGTTTTTCGGTCAAGGTCGATGCCGTGCTGGCCCACCAGGATCCGGTCACCAAGAACCCGCTGGCCGGCCAAGCCGGATGGGGCCAGTTCCACCGCCAGGGGCTGCGCGCCGCGGTACGCTGGAAGCCGGTTGACGGGATCACCAACGATTTCTCCTTCGATATCGCTCGCGATGAAAACTCGCCCTATTACAGCCAGCTGCTCAACTATAACCCCAACAACTGCCCGAGCGGCGGCACCAACCTGGCACCCAACCCGATCCCTTCGGGCAGCACTTGCGTGACCCCCGGCACCTCCTTCACCGGAACCCAGGGAACGATCCGGCCGCTGGTCCCTGGCGTCGTGGTCAATGGCAGCACCCTGATGCGGGTTGCCGATATCGGCGTTCCGCAGGCACTGACGGTTGACCGGACCTTTGGCTATACCAATGTCCTCAAGTGGAAGATTGCGCCCGAGATCGAATTGCGCTCGATCACTGCCTGGCGCGGGGTTGAGGTTGAGCAGAACGACAATGCCGGCGGCCTGCACCGCGTGCCGGTGTTCAACCTGACCGCATCGTGCACCGCGGCCACACCTTGCGCCTTCAGCCGCTACAGCCGCGCCGACCTGTTCCAGCGCCAGTTCAGCCAGGAGCTGCAGGCGGTCGGGTCGATCGGTCAGATCGACTACGTTGCCGGGCTCTACTATTTCAACGAACGCGTCCGTGACGATGCCGCCACGCCCAACTCGATGGGTGCGATCGCAATCCTTACCGGGCCGACCGTGACCGGCGTGACCTTCGCTCCGATCCCGTTCTGCACCGGCGCGCCCAATCCGACGCTGGGCAATGCGGTCCAGGGCTGCTCGATCGACCGCGCATCCAGCGTGCGCTCACGCAGCTATGCTGCCTATGGCCAGGTCACCTGGAACCCCACCGATGCGCTGCACATCACCGTGGGCGGTCGCTATACCAATGACAAGAAGGCGGGCCAGCTGCTGTTCTCGCGCGGGGTCAACTATCTGACCAATCCGGCTGTCGCCGCGACCAATGGCTACACCCCGCTCGACAAGTCGTGGAACCGGTTCAATCCGATGGCGACCGTCGCTTATGATTTCAGCGACTCGGTTCACGGCTATGCGAAATATGCCACCGGGTACCGTGCTGGCGGTGCCAGCTCGCGCACCTCGAACTATCAGGCCTTCGATCCTGAGGACGTGAAGAGCTATGAAGTTGGCTTCAAGGCCGATTTCTGGGATCGCCGCGCGCGCTTCAACATCGCCGCCTACATGATGGACCGCAAGGGCAGCCAGGTCGATCTTTCGACCATCCAGCCCACCGCGACCGGCAACTTCAACAACCTCGTCACCTTCAACGCTCCGGGCACCACCAAGATCCGTGGGATCGAGGCTGACCTGACCGTAAAGCCGACCGACCGGCTCAAGTTCGACCTGTCCTATGCCTATACCTACACCGACATCCCGCCGGTGCCGGTAACCTACCGCGAATTCACCTCGGCAGGCGTTCCCACCGGGCAATCGACCACGACCTTGCAGAAGTTCTACGTGGTCTACACACCGCGCAACGCGGCTAGCGGCTCGATCGACTATGAGATTCCGTTCGCCAACAGCGACACCAAGATCAAGTTCCACATCGACGCCAACTATTCCCAGGCGACCCAGAGCTTCGATCAGTTCGCGACCAAGGCCGACGAGAGCTTCATCGTCAACGGGCGGCTCTCGGTGGTGGACATTGCGCTGGGCATGGGCGGGACCAAGCTCAATGTGGGGCTGTGGAGCCGCAACCTGTTCAACAACCAGCTGGTCTATCGCCGCGATCCGTCGAACAGCCTGCCTTCGGTCCAGTCGAATGCCGTGGCCGGTGTCCCCAACATCACCGTGATCGGTAACATCAGCGGCATCCTGGGCGATTACGGCAACTTCAACATGCCGCGCACATTCGGGCTCGATGCCACGCTGTCGTTCTGATCCGGAACACCACTTCCTCCCTGATCGGGGGCGGACGGCACAAGCTGTCCGCCCCTGCTTTTTTCCCCTTGCAGTATAACTGACCGGTCAGTTATAAATGTAACATGCCACGCCCTTCCGTTCCGACTCGCCGCGCCGATATCCTTCGGGCCGCGCGTGATGTGTTCAACGCGCGCGGATTTGCGGGCACGCGGATGGACGATATCGCGCGGGCTTCGGGGATATCGAAGGCGGCGCTGTATTTGCAGTTCGATGGCAAGGAGGCGCTGTTCCAGGCGCTGGTGGCCGAGCTGATCGAAACCATGCTGCCCCATGCCGCTCCCGCCGACTTTGGCGACATGCCCGCCGAAGTGATCCTGCGCCAGTTCATCGCCTTCATGGCTGCGCGGCTGACCGAGCCGGGAATGGCCTTTGTGCCCCGGGTGATCATCGGCGAGGGCGCGAACTTTCCCGAGCTCGCCCGGTTCTATCACGATCATGTGATCAGCCGGGGAATGGGGATCGTTGAGCGGATTGTCGCGCACGGGATCGCGCGCGGCGAATTTGTCTGTGCCGATGTGCCGCAGGCCTGCCGCTCGGTGATCGGCGGGGTGCTGATCGCGGCGATCTGGAAGACGACGTTCGAGCCTGTCGGGGCCGAACCGATCGAGCCTGCGGCAATGGCCCAGGCGCATGCCGATACCGTTCTCAACGGACTGCTGACAAGGAACCAAGCGCCATGAGCGGACCGCCCAAACCCGTGATTGCGATCGCCGTGCTGGCTTTGGCCGGCGGCGGGTACTGGTACTTCAATCGCACCGATGAAAGCGCGCAGTGGCTGGGTTATGTCGCGGCCGAGACCGCCTATGTTGCCGCGCCGGTGTCGGGCCGACTGGCAAAACGTCCGGTGAATCGCGGTGAGGCGGTGGAGGCCGGGGCGGTGCTGTTCTCACTGGACCCAGAGACCGCCGATGCCGATGCCGCGCGTGCCGAGGCGCAGGTCGCCGCCGCCGCAGCGCAGCAGGCCGACCTCGCCCAGGCTCGCCAGCGTGCACCCGAACTGGCGGTCAGCCGCGCAGCAGAAGCAGCGGCCTCGGCGCAGCTGACCAAGGTCCAGGCCGATTTCAACCGGGTCGATGCGCTGGCCCGGCGCGGCTTTGCCAGCCGCTCGCAGCTCGATGCCGCCCGTGCTGCGCGCGATGGTGCAGCGGCCAACCTCGCCCAGACCCGCGCGCAGATCGCTTCGGGCGAGCTCACCGCCGGGCGCCAGGGCCAGATCGCGGCTGCCGGGGCCGATGTTGCCGCCAGCCAGGCTGCCTTGCGTGCCCAGCGCCAGCGCCGCCGCGAGATTGCGCCGGTTGCACCCGAAAAGGGCGTGGTTGAGCAGACCTTTTACAATCCCGGCGAGTGGGTTCCGGCCAATGCCCCGGTGGTTTCGGTTCTGCCCGACGCGCGGCGCAAGCTGCGCTTCTATGTCCCGCAAGACCGGATCGCGGCGCTGCGCCCCGGCATGACCGTAACTTACAGCTGCGACGGCTGCGGCGCGGCGCGGCAGGCTAGGATCAGCTACATCGCCCCGCGCGCCGAATTTACCCCCCCGGTGATCTACTCCGAACGCGCGCGGGCCAAGCTGGTCTTCCTGGTCGAAGCCGCGCTGCCTGCCGAAGCCAAGCCGCTGCCGCCGGGACTGCCGGTCGAGGTGGTGCCGCAGTGAGTGAGGCCCCGGCCATCGCGGTGCGCGGGCTGACCAAGCGGTTTGGCACCCGGACCGTGGTCGATCATGTCGATCTGACCGTCCAGCCGGGGCGGATCTGCGGGTTCCTGGGGCCGAATGGCTCGGGCAAGACCACTACGCTCCGGATGATCTGCGGCCTGTTGATTCCGGATGAAGGCGAGGGCGAGGTGCTGGGCCTGGACCTTGCCGCCAAGCGCCGCGCGATCAAGCATCAGATCGGCTATATGACCCAGAAGTTCGGGCTGTTTTCCGACCTGTCGATTGCCGAAAATCTCGAATTCATCGCCCGGGTTTACCGGCTCGACAACCGCAAGGCGCGGGTCGATGCGGCGTTGGAACGGCTGGGGTTGGCGAGCCGCTCAACCCAGTTGGCCGGCAAGCTTTCGGGCGGATGGAAACAGCGGCTCGCGCTGGCCGCAGCAGTGCTTCCCGAGCCGAAGATCCTGCTGCTCGACGAACCGACCGCCGGGGTCGATCCGCAAGCCCGGCGCGAGTTCTGGGACCAGATCCACGGCCTGGCGCGCGAAGGGATGACCGTGCTGGTTTCCACCCATTACATGGACGAGGCCGAACGTTGTCACGAGATCGCCTATATTGCCTATGGCGTGATGCTGGCGCGCGGGACGATTGACGAGGTGATTGCCGGGTCGGGTCTCAAGGCCTTGCAGGGCGAGGGGCCGGGGGCCGATCGGCTCGCCGCCGAGATCGAGGCGCGCGATGGGGTCGAGATGGCGGCACCCTTTGGCTCCACGCTCCACGTTTGCGGGCCGGACCTGGCCCGGCTCAAGGCGGCGGTTGCCCCTTGGGCCGACCAGGTCCGCTTCACCGAAGCCGAACCCACGCTCGAAGACGTCTTCATTCACCTGATGAAGGGCGCAGTCGACAACTCCGTGCTGGAGTCCGCCTGATGGCGACGCGCACCTCTTTCTTCCCCCTTGATGGGGGAAGGATGCGAAGACTTGGCAACTTGTTGCCTAGTCGCAGCTGGATGGGGGTGATCTCGCCCAACACGCAGCATCACCCCCATCCAACCTGCGCTAGCGAGCAAGCTCGCAAGCTGCGGTATCCTTCCCCCATCAAGGGGGAAGGGCAGGCATGGGTGTCCGCCTGATGTGGGAACGGATCGTCGCGATGATTTTCAAGGAAGTGCGCCAGATGGTGCGCGATCCGGGGACCATTGCGATGATGCTGATGTTCCCGATCATCCAGCTGTTGATCTTCGGGATCGCGATCAACAATGATCCGCGGCACCTGCCGTTGGTAATCGAGGCCAACGACAATTCGCAGTTCAGCCGCGCGATCGTTTCGTCCTTGCGCGCCACCAGCTATTTCGACGTGATCGAGGTGGTCGGCGGCTACGGCGAGGGCGAGCGGCTGATCGCCGAGGGCGGCACGCAGTTCGTGCTGACGATCCCGACAGATTTCGCCCGCAGCGTGGTGCGCGGCGAGCGCCCGCAGCTGCTGCTGACCGTCGATGCCACCGATCCCGCCAGCACCGGCCCGGCCGTTGCCGCCGTGAACGAGGCGGTGAACCGGGCGATGGCGCAGGAACTGGTCGGCCCGCTGGCGGTCCGCCAGCCAGCCCCGCCGCCGGTCAACCTGGTGCTGCACCGCGCCTATAATCCCGAAGGGATCACCAGCCACAACACCGTGCCGGGCCTCTTGGCGATCATCCTGTCGATGACCATGGTCGCACTCACCGCCATGTCGGTCAGCCGCGAGGTTGAGCAGGGGACGATGGAGAACCTGCTGGCCACGCCGCTGCGCCCGATCGAAGTGATGGTCGGCAAGATCGTGCCCTATTTCGCGATCGGGCTGGTCCAGACCGTGGTGATCCTGTTCGCTGCCAAGGTGATCTTCGCGGTGCCGTTCGAAGGCTCGATCGTACTGCTGATGGCCTGCACGCTGTTGTTCGCGCTGGTTTGCCTGGCGCTGGGCTTCACGATGTCCACGCTGGTTTCCAGCCAGGTCCAGTCGATGCAGGCCAGCATGTTCTACCTGATGCCCTCGATCCTGCTGTCGGGCTTTGCTTTCCCGTTTCGCGGGATGCCGGTATGGGTGCAGTGGCTGGCCGAGCTGCTGCCGCCGACGCACTACATCCGGCTGGTGCGCGGAATCATGCTGAAAGGCTGGGACTGGCGGCTGGCCGTGCCCGAAAGCGCGGTGCTGCTGCTGATGCTGGTGGCCTTCGGGACCATCGCAGTGCAGCGGTACCGGGATACGGTCGCCTGATCGGCTACTTCGCCGGCAGATCCACGCCTTCGGGTAGCACAGTGAATTCCACCCCGCTCGCGGCCCCCAGATAGAGCCTGGCCACTGCCTGGATATCCTTGGCACTGATTGCCTGGACCCGCGCCTTGCCGGCCAGATAGCGTTCGATCCGGTCGGGCTGGGTCTGGGCGCGATCGACCAGGCTCAGCCAGGCGGAATTGCTCTTGAGCGCATTATCGTATCCTTCGAGCATCGGGGCCTTGGCGCGCAGCAGCACGTCGTCGCTGACTGGCCGGTCGCGCAGTTCGGCCACGGTTTCGGCGATGGCACCGCGGGTTGCGGGAACGTCGGCCACGCCGACGCTGGCGCTGATCCCGAACACGCCCCAACCCCGGTAGGTGCGCGATGTCTGGCTGCCTACGCTGGGCGAATAGGCCTTGCCCAATTTCTCGCGCAGGTTGTCAGTAATCGCGATCTGGGTGACCCGCTGGAGCACTTCCAGCCCCACTTCGGCGACCGGGTCTTCGCCGTCGCGGGTCGGCCAGACGGTGTTGAGCAGTGCCTGGTCCTTGGGCCCGGCATGGCGCAGCACGCGGGCCCCACGGTCCTTGGTGAAAGTGCGGGTGCGGCACTCGTCATAGGGGCGGAATTCGCCCTCGCGCTGGGGCAGTGCGCCGAACGTGCGGGCGACCAATGCGATCGCGGCATCTTCGTCGATATCGCCGACGATCCCGATCTCGATCGCCCCGTTCGTCAGCCGGTCGCCCAGCGTATCGCGCAGCTTGGCGAAATTGAGTGCGCGGTATTGTTCGACCTTGCCAAAGCTGAAGCGCGGGTCGCCATCGGACAGGATATCGCCCTGATCGGCGATCAGCGCCGAACCAGGGGTCGAACGCAGCGAGGCAAACAGGTTGTTGATGTTCTGCAGGAACCGCACCTCGCCTTCGGGCCGATAGCCGGGGTCGGTGATCAGCGCGGTGACATATTGCAGCTGCAGTTCAAGGTCCTCGGGCGTGGTGGCCGCGCCCGCAACGAAGGCCTGATCTGAAGTGCCCAGGTTGGCCGAGACTGCGTGGCCGGCCATGATCGTATCGAGCTCGTCCTTGCTGTGCTTGCCCAGCCCGCCCAGGCCGAGCACGCCGGTCATGGTGGTGGCCTGGGGATTCTCGCGGGTGTTGAGCATCTGGCCGCCATCGATCGAAACCCGCAGCATGATCTGGTTCTGCTTGAGCTCGGTCCGCTTGAGGTTCAGCCGCACGCCATTGGCAAAGCGGATCTGGCGGATCCCCAACGCAGGCTCGCGAATGTCGCTGACCACTTTGCCCGGCAGGCCAAAGTCCGTGTAGGCAAAAACCGCCGCCGCCTTGCGTTCGGGCGGAGAAATCGGCGCGGCCATGGCCTCGGCCCAGGCCGAGCGCAGCCCGGCCTCGCCGCCTTCGGGGGGCACGCGACCGTGCAGCCGGATCAGCGGTTCGTCCAGCGGAATGGCCTCGCGCTTGAGTGCGGTCAGCACCGCTTCCGGGGTGATCTCAGGCGCGAATTTCTCAAACCGTTCGGCCGAGTTGGCCGGGGTGTCGGGGACCACGTCGTCGCTGACCAGGGCCATTGCCGAGCCGAGCAGCTGGCCATGGCTGCGGGTATCCTGCGCGCGTGCGGCGTTGCGGTTGCCGGTGCGCAGCGCGGCGACTTGTTCGGCCACTTCCTCGGGGGTGAAGCCGTAAGTCATCGCCCGGCGATATTCGGTCCCCGCCGCGATCACCCCGCGGCGCCACTTGCCATCGACGGTGCTGATCGTCAGTTCGGTCGAGCGGCCATCCTTGAAGATGTTGCCGGTACCAAAAGTGGCGCTGCGGAACCGGGCGTCCTTTTCGCGGCTGAGGCGCAGCAGGCGGCGGTTGATGATCGCATAGCCGATCATCCGCAGCGTCCTTTCGCGCCGCCGGGCCAGGCTGTCGCCCTCGTTCAGCCACGGGCCGTTGCGGAACACCGCGACGCTTTCGGACAGCGCGGGATCGATATAGATGTCGGTCCGGCCCTTGTCCTTGGCACTGATCGGCCCGGCCTTGGCGGGGGGCTCGGCGGGCGCGGCCTGCCAGCCGGACAAACGCTCGCGCAGCTTGGTTTCGACCAGGTCCGGATCGAAATCGCCGATCACGAACAATGTGGTGCGAGCCGGAACATATTCGCGCCGCCAGTAGGCCCGCAGCTTTTCGGGTGTCGCCGCTTCGAGCGACTGGCGCGTGCCGCCGATCATCCGCTGCGACAAACGCGATCCCGGCAAGCCGAACTGCAGCCCGTCCTGGGCATTGCGCTGGCCAAAGGTATCGCGGTCGCGCAGTTCGGCCAGCATCACTCCGCGCTCGCGGTCCACAGCGCCTTGCGAGAAAGTCAGCTCGCTGGCGGTCTCGCGCATCAGCATCAGCGCGATATCCAGCAGCGCCGGATCGGCGCGCGGTAGCTCCAGTTTGTAAGCGGTGTGGGCATAGCCGGTTTCGGCATTGGTATCCGCGCCAAAGGCCAGGCCATTGCGTTCGAGCAGCTTGATCATCTCGCCTTCGGGCACATTGGTGCTGCCGTTGAAGGCCATATGCTCAAGGAAGTGGGCATAGCCGCGCTCTTCGTCGCTCTCGTCAAGCGAACCGGCCTCGATCTGGAACCGGACGGTCGCGGTGCCCTTGGGCGTGGCGTTCTTGCGGATCACATAGCGCATGCCGTTGGGCAATTTGCCGAACCGGTAGCCCGGATCGACCGGCACGTCGGTCTTCTCAAAGGCCCAGGTCGGCGGCGGTGCGGAAATGCTGGCGACTTTTCCGACCGAGGGGGCGCAGGCCGCCAGCGCCAGGGTTGAAATCGAAAGGACGAACAACAGCTTGGGTTTGCGCATCGTGACTTGGTGAAGCAAAGGTGCGAGCGTGGCAAGGGCGACTATCCGCTGAAACCGCCTTGATCGAGGAAGGCTTGTTCTTCCGCAGTAGGTTTACGCCCCAGCGCCGCGTTGCGGTGTGGGAAGCGGCCGAAGCGCACGATGATATCGCGGTGCAGGCGTGCCCAGCGGGCCCATTCGCTGCCGCTCTCCGCATCGAGCGCATCGCACAGTTCGACGCAGCGGTCCTGGTCGGCGAGGTCCTCGCTGTGTTCGAGCGGCAGGTAGAAGAACACGCGCAAGTCTGCGCCGCATTGCCGGTCCAGTCCGGCGTCCAGCGCGGCATGGGTGATCCGGCGGGCCAGCGGATCGGTCGCGAAGGAATGCGCCGAGCCGCGGAACATGTTGCGCGGGAACTGGTCGAGCAGCAGCAGCAGCGCCAGCGCGCCCTGGCTATTGGCCTCCCACTCGGCCAGTTCGCCGCGCGCGGCCTGGTGGTGCGCCTCGCCGAAGCGGGCCGCAATTTCGGCGTCAAACGCCGCGTCCTTGGCGTACCACTTGGCAGGGCCAGCCGTGCGCCAGAAGGCAATGACTTCGGCGGGGCTGACCCCGGCAGACATTACTTGCCGCGCAGCTTGCGGTGGGCGTTGAGGTCCAGCACTTCGCTCGGCCCATTGTCGGTATCGAGCAGGCCGAGCCGCCGGGCGACTTCCTGATAGGCCTCTTCCTCGCCGCCCAGATCGCGGCGGAAGCGATCCTTGTCGAGCTTTTCGCCGGTGGTCATGTCCCACAGACGGCAGCCATCGGGGCTGATTTCGTCGGCCAGGATGATCCGGCTGTAATCGCCGTCCCACAGGCGCCCGAATTCCAGCTTGAAATCGACCAG
>PNJT01000046.1 GCA_013822005.1 Novosphingobium sp.
GGGCTGCCAGGTCGGCCAGGTTCTGTTCGATATTGCGCGATGGCCAGTCGCCAGAGCCCAGCAGCTCAGCCATTTCCGCCGCGCGGAAGCGGCCTTCCTCAACCAGCAGGAAATCCTCGATCAGCACGCCCTCGTCGAGGATCGACCGGCTGTCGGGCGGCATCGACCCCGGCGCGATCCCGCCAACATCGGCATGATGCCCGCGCGCCGCAACGAAGAAGCTGGGCGCTTCGCCATCACTGCTGACGAAGACCGGCGAGACCACCGTGATATCAGGCAGATGCGTGCCGCCGGCATAGGGCGCGTTAAGCACATAGGCATCGCCGCGCCGGATCCCCCGGCCATCGCGCGCCTCGCCTCGTGCGCGCAGGATCGTCGCGACGCTCTCGCCCATCGAGCCCAGGTGCACCGGCATATGCGGCGCATTGGCGACCAGCCGCCCCTCGGCATCGAACACCGCGCAGGAGAAATCGAGCCGTTCGCGGATATTGACCGAAGAGGCCGAGCGGGCGAGCGCAGTGCCCATTTCCTCGGCAATGGCCATGAACAGGCCGTTGAAAATTTCGAGGCGAATGGGGTCTGGAAGCCCCTCCCCAGTGGGGAGGGGTTGGGGTGGGGGTTCATCGCTGGCGTCGAGCCCCCACCCCCTAACCCCCTCCCCGGAGGGTAGGGGGGACAAGCGGGCTTGAAACCTGGAAAGCCGCAAGGTGCCATCGCCGTCCACCGCAAGGCCCCAGCCCGGCTCGACTACCGTGGTCGCCAGGGGATCAACCACGATCAGTGGGCCAGTTGCCGTGAATCCAGAGGCCAGGTCCGCCCGGTCAAAGATCGGAACCTGATGGGGCGCGCCGTCCATCCAACAAACAGCCGTCGCGATGGGCGGCCCGCTCTCAGCCGGCATCGGCCAGGCCAGACCGCCCGCGCCAAGCTCTTCCGCGACCGCCTCGACCCGCACCCGGTCCACCACCAGCGCGCCGCTGCCGTCGAAACCGAACTCGGCGCGGTGACGCTGGGCGAACAAGGCGGCCAGTTCGTCGACCGGGCCGGGTTCGAGCTCGATCGTGCTTTCGCTGCCTTCACGGCGCACGAACAGGCGGGCCTCGATGCTGCTGGCGGTGCGGCCCAATTGTGCTTCAGCTTCTACGGAGAGGCGGACGCGCAGCTCCTCAACTGCGAACTCCACGCCCGAAACCAATGGGAGGCCCAACCCGCCCTCGCGCACTGCGGCCTCATGCGCCAGGCCCATGCCATAGGCCGAAAGTACCCCGGCCAGCGGATGGACCAGCACGGTCTCGATCCCCAGCGCATCGGCGACCAGGCAGGCGTGCTGTCCGCCCGCGCCGCCGAAGCAGGACAGCGCGTGGCTGGTCACATCGTGCCCGCGCGCGACCGAGATCTGGCGGATCGCGTGGGCCATCTGCGCCACGGCGATGCGGATGAAGCCTTCGGCCAGCTGCTCAGGCGGAAGCCCGACTTCGGCGGAGAGCGCGGCGAACTTTTCGCGGACGACTTCGGTGTCGATCGGCTGGTCGCCGTTCGGCCCGAACACCTTTGGAAACTGATCGGGCACCAGCTTGCCCAGCAGCACGTTGCAATCGGTCACGGTCAGCGGACCGCCGTTCCGATAGCAGGCCGGCCCCGGCACTGCCCCGGCGCTTTCCGGGCCAACAACCAGCCGCCCGGCGTCATAACGGCAAATCGAGCCGCCGCCGCTCGCCACGGTATGGATCCGCAGCATCGGCGTGCGGATCCGCACTCCCGCCACGCGGGTTTCGCTGTCGCGTTCAAAATACCCGGCATAGTGGCTGACATCGGTCGAGGTGCCGCCCATGTCGAAGCCGATTACTTTGGCCACGCCCGACATCTCAGCCGTGCGGGCCATGCCGACGATCCCACCCGCCGGGCCCGACAGGATCGCATCCTTGCCGTGGAACCGCGAACCTTCGATCAGCCCGCCCGAGCTTTGCATGAACAGCGGCCGCGCCGCGCCGCCCAGCGCCGTCGTGAACTGGTCAACATAGCGGCGCAGGACCGGCGAGAGATAGGCATCGACCAAGGTGGTATCGCCGCGCGCCACCAGCTTGATCAGCGGAGCCAGCTCATGGCTGACCGAAACTTGAGTGAACCCGGCCTCGCGCGCCAGCGCGGCCAGCCGCGCCTCATGCGCCGGGTATTTCCACCCGTGCATCAGCACTATGGCGATCGAGCTGAGGCCAGCGGCGCGGGCCTGGGCAAAGCCTTTGCGCGCCGCCTCCTCGTCAAGCTCGAGCAGTACCGTGCCATCGGCCATGATCCGCTCGGTCACTTCGAGCACGCGGGCGTGCGGCGGCTGGGGGAGCACGATCCGGCGCACGAACAATTCGGGGCGTTCCTGGGTGCCGATGGTCAGGGCATCGGCGAAGCCTTTGGTGATGGCGAGCAGGGTCGGCTCGCCTTTGCGTTCCAGCAAGGCATTGGTCGCGACCGTGGTGCCCATCCGCACTTCGCATGGCGGTAGCGCGCCCTGGGCCACTCCGGTCAATTGCCGGATCGCCGCCACTGCCGCGTCATCGCTGCGGTTGGGGTCTTCGGACAGCAGCTTGGCGGTGCGCAACTCCCCATCGGGCGTGCGCGCGACGACATCAGTAAAAGTGCCGCCGCGATCAATCCAGAATTGCCAGGTGCCGCTCATCGTCCGCGGCTCCGCGCTCAGTTGGCGTCGGCGGGGGTCACCACGATCACCACGCGGCGGTTCTGGGCCCGGCCATCATCGGTATCGTTGCTGGCGATCGGTTGCGCTTCGCCTTTGCCGACGGCGCGAACATTTGCCTCGGGCATCCCGGCCTTGACGAACTCAGCCTTGACCGTGGCGGCGCGGCGTTCGGACAACTGCTGGTTGTACTGGTCCGACCCGGTCGAATCGGTGTGACCTTCAACCCCCGCGCCGTTGATATCGACGCTCTTGAGTACGCCCGCCAGCTTGCCGATGCGTTCGGCGGCTTCGGGTGCCAGCTCGCTCCTGTTGACTTCGAACAGCACCCGGTCGCTCAAGCCCAGCTCGTAGTTGTCACCCACGGGCTTGAATTCTTCCTGGGTCAGCGCGGCAACCTGCTTGGCCGAAAAGCCGGGCTTGGCCGGTACGGTCTGACAGGCGGCCAGCGCTGCAATTGCAAGCAGCGCCAATCCTCTACGCATTGTGTTCGGCTCCCTCGGGTCCGGCTTGATGCCGACTCTCCTTATCGCGGTACATCGCCGAGTCGGCTTGGGAAAGCAATTCTTCAGCCGAACCGCCATCTTCGGGGAAAACCGCCACGCCGACGCTGAGCGTCGTGGTGGCCAGCTGGCCGCCCGGCATGCGGAACGGGCTTTCCATCGCGCTCCTGATCCGGTGGACCACCCCATCGACATGGGCGCGGTTGAAGAACGGGGCCAGCACCACTGCAAACTCGTCACCGCCCAGGCGGAAGGCGAAATCGATGTGCCGGATCGCACCGCGCACGCGTTCGCCCACGGCGATCAGGGCCGCGTCGCCCGAGGTATGGCCGTACTCGTCGTTGACCTGTTTGAACTTGTCAACATCGAGGTAGAGCAGCGCAAAGGGCGTGCCGCTGCGCCGGCTTTCCGCGACCGCCTCGGCCAGCTTCTGGTCGAACAGCGCGCGGTTGCCCAGGCCCGTCAGCCCGTCATGCGTCGCGCGGCGCTGCAGCTCGGCATTCTCGGAAGTGAGCCCCGCGTGCCAGCCTTGCAGTTCCGCCAGCAGCGCGTTGAAATCCTGCCCGAAGCGGTCGATCTCGGCGATGCCCGAGGCCGGCACCCGCTTTTCAAAGGCGCGTTCCTGGCGCACCGAATGGGCCACCTCGGCGACATGATCGAGCGGGGCGATCACTTCGTTCTGAAGCCGCCGGGCGAGGATCCGGGTGGCCAGCACAGTCAGCCCCACACAGGTCAGCGCGATTACGGTGGCGGCCAGCATATAGCGCAGGATCCCGCCCGAATTGCCGTAAACCTTGACCCGCGCAATCACCGTTCCGCCTTGCACGACATCGGCCCGGGCCGGTTCGGGCCAGATCCACGTATTGGCAGTCGTGACCACCCAGCCGCGCAGCGCAGTATGCGGCCGGTCCCACCGCGCCAGCGTCTGTCCAGCCGGATCGGTCACCTCAAGCCGGTCGATACCCCGGGAGGCGCCGACCGAAGTCATTCCATCGAAGATCGCTTGCCGGTCCTGGAACACCACTGCCGGTTCGACCGTATAGGCCACGGTATGGGCCATCAGCTCCAGATTGCGCTGGGCATAGGCGCGGATCACCAGCACGCCCGACAGCATCAGGCTGGCGGCGGCCAGCACCACGGTAAACAGGATCAGGCGCAAATGCGCGCGGGCCAGAAGGTCACGCAGGGTTGGAAGCTTGTTGGCGGTCTTGGGAGCCATGGTCACAGCCCCCCTTTCGCCAAGCGCAGCACGCGCGGATCAACTTTCATCCCCGAGCGCGACACGGCATCGATGTTGAGCCGGAAACTGAGCGACTTGGGTTGGTAGGTGAAAGCAAACATCGCCTCGCTGGCATTGGCTGGGTCGGCTTCGGCGATGGTCAGCACGCCGCGACCTCGCACCGCCGCGGTCAACTGGCGCTGCAACGGCACTCCCATCTGCCCCAGATAGACGACATCGCAGCCCGCCAGCGCCGCGACATTGGCGGCGACATTGCGGCGCTGGACATGGTGCCCATCGGCCATGCGGAAAGCCCCAAGCTGCCCAGCATGCAGCGCCGGACCCACCACGCAAAGCTGCATGGGATCGCGGCGCTGGGGCCAGCGGGCATATTCCATGATCCCCCTAACCGTCCGCGCCGCTGCGCCTTCATAGGCAGTGCCGCTCGCCGATGGCGCGCCAAGCGGCATGTTCGCCATCGCCTGAAGCGGCGAGGCGCTGCATACCGCCAGCGCGGCGAAATGGCGGACAAGACGTACCATCGGGTTGCAGGATTCGCCCTAGCGCAGCTGCGGGGTCCAGCAAAGGAACAAGAGGGTGAATGCCGCCTGTGTTTTTTGACAGGTTGGTGTCAGGCCCCCGCCACGATTGGTTTCGCCTGCAACCGGTGCTAGGGGCTTGGCCATGTCTGCTCCGCTCGATCGCACCGCCCTTCGCCTCGCCTACCGGATGGAAGAGGAGGCCTGCATTGCCGAGCGGCTGATCCAGGCCGCACCCGCTGCACAAGTCCACAGTGAAGCGCGACGGATCGCCGCCCGCCTGGTCGAAGGCGCGCGCGCCCACAAGGCCAGCGGGCTCGATGCTTTCCTCCAGGCCTACGGGCTTGGCACCGACGAGGGTATTGCGCTGATGTGCCTGGCCGAGGCGCTGCTGCGCGTCCCCGATGCCGCCACTGCCGATGCGCTGATCCATGACAAGCTGGCCGGGATCGACTGGGGCGAACATGTGGGCGAAAGCAGCAGCACCTTCGTCAACGCCGCGACCTTCTCGCTGATGCTGACCGGGCAAGTGCTGCACCAGCGCCGCGATGAGGCGGCGGGGCTGGCGGCCAGCCTCAAGCGCGCGGTCGGTCGCCTCGGCGAACCGGTGATCCGCACCGCGACCTTGCAGGCGATGAAGATCCTGGGCGGGCAATTCGTCTTCGGCCGCACCATCGGCGAAGCGCTGGAACGCGCCTCACCCGAGCGCAAGCAGGGCCTGACCCACAGCTTCGACATGCTGGGCGAAGCGGCAATGACTTTTGCCGATGCCGAAAAGTACCTCGAAAGCTACCACGGCGCGCTCGATGCCATCGCCGCCGAGGCGGGTGCCGGGATCGTCCGTTCGCCGGGGATCTCGGTCAAGCTCTCGGCGCTCTATCCGCGCTACGATTTCCTCCATGCCGCAGCCGCCAAGGCCGCGCTGGTGCCGATGCTCAAGGAGCTCGCGGTCAAGGCACGCGATGCCGACGTGCATTTCACCATCGACGCCGAGGAAGCCGAGCGGCTGGAGCTGTCGATGGACATCATCGAGGCGCTGGTCGCCGATGCCGAGCTGTTTGCGGGCGGCTGGCAGGGGTTCGGCCTGGCGCTGCAAGCCTATGCCAAACGCGCGGTGCCGCTGGTCGAATGGGTTACGGCCTTGGCCCGCAAGTACCACCGCCGGATCATGGTCCGGCTGGTCAAGGGTGCCTATTGGGACAGCGAGATCAAGCTGGGCCAGGTTGGCGGGCACAGCGACTATCCGGTCTTCACCCGCAAGGTCGCGACCGACGTGTCCTATCTCGCCTGCGCCGCCAAGCTGCTGGCTGCGCCCGATGCGATCTACCCGGCTTTCGCCACGCACAACGCCTATACGATCGGCGCGATCAAGGCGCTGGCCGGGGACACCGAGTTCGAATTCCAGCGGCTCCACGGCATGGGCGAGGACGTCTATGCCGAACTCGCCCGGATCGAGGGAGATAAGCGCACGCCGGTGCGGATTTACGCCCCCGTCGGCGGGCACAAGGAACTGCTGGCCTATCTGGTGCGTCGCCTGCTGGAAAACGGGGCGAACTCCTCTTTCGTCAACCGCATGGCCGATGCCGAAGTGCCGGTGGACGAGCTGGTGACCGATCCGGTCGCCGACCTCGCTGCGCTCAGCCCGCGCCGCAATCCGGCGATCCCCTTGCCGCGAGACATCTTCCCCGGGCGGATCAATTCGAAGGGAGTCGATCTGGCCGATCCGCTGGTGCTGGAACCCTTGCAGGCGCAACTGTCTGAATGGCGTGGCGAAGATGACTGGCCTGCCGTGCCGACGGTGGAGCACAAGCCAGATGGGGCCGTTTCGGACATCCGCTCTCCCTTTGACACCGCCAGCATTGTCGGACAGGTGCGCGAGAGCACCGCAGGCGAAGTGGACGAAATGATCGCCCGCGCACTTGCCTTTCAGCCCGGCTGGGATGCGGCGGGCGGCGCGGTGCGCGCGGCCAGGCTGGAAGCGGTGGCCGATCTCTATGAAGCCCACACCGAAGAACTGCTTTCACTGTGCCAGCGCGAGGCCGGCAAGAGCCTGCCCGATGCCGTGCTCGAACTGCGCGAAGCGGTGGATTTCCTGCGCTACTACGCCGCCGAGGCGCGCGCGCACTTCACGCCTGAGGGCGCCCCCCTGCCGGGCCCCACCGGGGAGAGCAACCGGCTGACCCTGCACGGGCGCGGGGTGGTTGTCGCGATCAGCCCGTGGAACTTCCCGCTGGCGATCTTCACCGGCCTGATCGCCGGGCCACTGGCGGCGGGCAATACCGTGATTGCCAAGCCGGCCGAACAGACGCCCCTGATCGCCAACCTGGCGATCCGCCTGTTCCACGAAGCCGGGATCAGCGAGGGCGAGGTGCAGCTCGCTCCGGGCGACGGCAAGGTTGGCGCGCTGCTGACCGGCGATCCGCGCGTGGCTGGCGTCGCCTTCACCGGCTCGACCGAAACTGCGCAGGCGATCAACCGCGCGCTCGCCGCGCGCAATGGCCCGCTCGCCACCTTGGTTGCCGAGACCGGCGGGCAGAACGCGATGATCGTCGACAGCTCGGCGCTGCCCGAACAGGTCACCCGCGATGTCGTAGCGAGCGCCTTCCAGAGCGCGGGGCAACGCTGCTCGGCGCTGCGGGTGCTCTACCTGCAAGACGATGTCGCGGACGCGATGATCGAGATGATCAAGGGCGCTTTCGCAGCATTGGTGATCGGCAGTCCGGAGGAGCTTGCCACCGACGTCGGCCCGGTGATCGACGCCGAAGCCAAGACCAAACTTGAAGCACACGTCGCGGCGATGAAAGCGTCAGGTCGCACCGTGTGGCAGCGTGAGCTCCCCGAAGCGTGCAAGGCCGGGCATTTCGTCGCTCCCGCGATCATCGAAATCGGCTCGATCCGCGAGCTGGCCAATGAGAACTTCGGCCCGATCCTGCATGTCGCGCGGTTCAAGGGTGAAGAGCTGGAGCAGGTGGTGGCCGATATCAACCAGACCGGCTTTGGCCTGACGCTGGGTCTGCACAGCCGGATCGACGCGACCCGCAAGCTGGTCGAGGCCAAGGCGCGGGTCGGAAATTTCTACGTCAACCGCAACCAGATCGGCGCGGTGGTGGGCAGCCAGCCGTTTGGCGGCGAAGGCCTGTCGGGCACCGGACCCAAGGCCGGCGGCCCGCACTACCTGACGCGCTTCGCGACCGAGCGGGTGACGTGCATCGATACGACCGCGGCTGGAGGCAATGCCAGTTTGATGGCGGGATAAATCTACACCGAAGCTCCGTTCGCATCGAGCGAAGTCGAGATGCCTCGCGATGTGTCTCGACTTCGCTCGACACGAACGGATCTCGGTTTCATGATTGAAACATTGGGAGGGATGGCATCATGAAGAAATGGGTGCTGGCTTTGGGCGTGGGCGCCACTGCATTGGTTGGAACCGTTGCGGCGCGCACCGCCATGTTCAAACCCGATGCCGTGGGTGACGGCAGCGGGATTACTGTGGCCCAGGCCCCGGCCGTTGATGTTCAGCAAGCCGCCCAGCATCTGAGCCAGGCGGTGCAAATCAAGACCATCAGCAATCAGGACCCGGCCCAGAACCAGTTGGCCGAATGGGACAAGCTCCATTCGTGGTTGGCCAGCACCTATCCCAAGGCCCACGCGGCGATGTAGAAGGAACTGCTGGGCAAGACGCTGGTCTATACCTGGCCCGGCAGCGATGCTGCCGCGCAGCCGATCATCGTCATGGCCCACCAGGACGTGGTGCCGGTGACTCCGGGAACCGAGAAAGACTGGAAGCACGCACCCTTTGCCGGAACGATCGCCGATGGCGCGGTCTGGGGCCGCGGCACGATCGATGAGGGCGGGATCATCAGCACCGACACGCCGATGATAGATGGCCCGGCGGCACTGATCGGGATTGCCGAAAAAGGTTATATGACGCTGCGGGTCACCGCCAATGCGCCGGGCGGGCACAGCTCTGCCCCGCCGCTGCCGAACGAGATCGGCACGGTCAATCTGGCCAAGGCAGTGCTGGCGATCAACGCCAAGCAGTTCCCGATGGAGCTGCGCGGGCCGGCTGAAGGGATGGTTTCGGTCCTGGCCGCCAAGGCTGGCGGGGCAAGCAAAGTGGCGGTTGCCAATCGCTGGCTGCTGGGCGGCATGGTGATGTCGCGGATGGCCGAAAGCCCGGCTTCGGCGGCGATGCTCCACACCACCATTGCCCCGACCATGCTGACTGGCAGCCCCAAGGAAAACGTCCTGCCGCAAAGCGCCGAGGCGCTGGTCAACTACCGGATCGCGCCGTGGAACACCTCCAAGCAAGTGCTCGAACGCGCCCGCGAGGCGACCAAGGCGCTGCCGGTCACGGTCGATTTCACCGACCGCGCCCCGCGTGAGCCCAGCCCGGTTTCCTCTACCAGCTCGCCCGGCTGGAACCTGATCGCGGCCAGCGCCAGGGCCGGTCAGCCCGATCTGGTGATTGCGCCCTACCTGGTGGTCGGCGGCACCGACAGCCGCTCGATGGCGCCGGTATCGGACGATGTCTATCGCTTCATGCCGATCAGTCTGGCGGGCGGCGACATCAAGATGCTGCACGGGACCAACGAACATGTGTCGCTGGTGAACCTGGAAAGCATGATCAAGTTCTACGCCAGGCTGATCGCGACTGCGGCGGGGTGATCAATGCTCACCTCCCCCTTGATGGGGGAGGGATACCGAAGCTTGCCCTCGCGCATGCGGGGGCTAGCGCAGGTTGGGTGGGGGTGAGCGCGCGGCATGGCGCAGTGCTGGACGGCCCCATCACCCCCATCCAAGTTTCGCTAGCTCCTATCGGAGCAAGCTGCACTATCCTTCCCCCGTCAAGGGGGAAGGGAAAAGGCCCTTGCCTCGTTTAATCGCCCGGTTAAGCTGTCAGGCGGGAGACGCCGATGACCGAAGCCGAAATGCAGCACCTGCTCGCACGGGTACTCGAAACCCGCGAGTTGTTCACTTTTGACCAGTTCATCCGCCACTGGGCCGACACCACGCCAGACCGCGCGGCGATCGATTCGGACGATCTTCAGCTGACCTATGCTGGGCTGGAAGAGGCCAGCGCACGGGTTGCCTCGGCCTTCGCTGCGCTGGGCCTCAAGAAGGGCGACCGGGTGGCCTGGTTCGGCAAGAACAGCGGCACCTATTTCACCTTGTTCTATGGCGCGGCACGCGCGGGCATCGTGATGGTCCCGGTCGGCTGGCGACTGGCGGAGGGCGAGGCCGCCTATATCATCGACAATGCCGAGGCCAAGCTGCTGCTGCTGGGCGACGGGTTCGAGGCCTGCAAGGATACGCTGGGCCAGCGCCCCGGCCTGCTGGGCTGCTACACCGCGGCCGAGGCCCGCGCCGAATTGCTGGGTGCGCCGCGCGCCAGCTTTGTGCCGTCGGGCGAGGACGATGCGGTGCTGCAACTCTACACCAGCGGTACCACCGGCAATCCCAAAGGCGCGGTGCTGTCCAACCGCAACCTGTTCGGCTTGCGCAAGGCCGCGTTCGACAATCCCCAGCCCTACAGCCTGTGGGCCGAGGACGAGGCCGTGCTGGTGGCCATGCCCTGCGCGCATATCGGCGGCACCGGGCTGGGCATCATGGCGCTGAGCGCGGGTCTGCCGGCAGTGATCCTGGCCGAATTCGATCCGCCTCGCGTGTTTGACGCGGTGGTCAATCGCGGGGTGACGCGGTTCTTTATCGTGCCGGCGGCCTTGCAGATGCTGCTCGATCATCCCGACTGCGCCGGCACCGATTTCAGCCGCCTCAAATACATCCTCTACGGCGCCGCACCGATCCCGCTGGAGCTGCTGCGCCAATGCATCGCGATGTTCGGTGCCGGCTTCATCCAGGCCTACGGCATGACCGAGACCACCGGGACGGTCTGCATGCTGCCGCCCGAGGACCATTCGGCCCAAGGCAATGAGCGGATGCGCTCGGCCGGAAAGCCGCTGCCGGGCGTCGAAATGGAGGCCCGCGGCAAGGACGGCCAGGCCTTGCCATCGCGCGAGATCGGCGAGCTTTACACCCGCTCCTCCAACAACATGCTGGGCTATTGGAAACTGCCCGAAGCCACCGCCTCGGCGATGAGCTCCGACGGCTGGATCGCGACCGGTGATGTCGGCTACCTCGACGAAGACGGCTATGTCTTCATCTACGACCGCGCCAAGGACATGATCATTTCGGGCGGCGAGAATGTCTATCCGGCCGAGGTTGAAAGCGGGATCTATGGCCATCCCCAGGTGCTCGAAGTCGCCGTGATCGGCGTGCCCGATGACAAGTGGGGCGAAGCGGTGAAGGCGATCTGCGTGCCCAAGCCGGGACAGGACATCGACGCCGCATCGGTAATCGCCTGGGCCCGCGAACGGCTCGCCAGCTTCAAGGTGCCCAAGACTATTGACGTTATCCCCGCGCTGCCCCGCAACGCCAGCGGCAAGATCCTGCGCCGCGAATTGCGCGAGCCCTATTGGGCCGGGCGCGAGCGGCAGGTGAATTAGGTTCTCACGCCAAGACGCCAAGATGTTATGCTTGCGGCATAGCCGCTTTCTTCCTCTTGCATCGCTCCGTGACGATCCGTTGACGTAACCGAGGGACCTACGGTCCAGTGCAACATCTTGGCGTCTTAGCGTGATCCCAAATCTGCGCTAAGCCAGCCCCACATACAGGAGCCCGAGAACATGTCCGATCCCATTCCCGGCGCGCAGGCGCATATCGAAACCGCGCTGAAGCTGTGCAGCACAATCGACGACTTGCCCGCCGACACTCCGCTGATCCCGATCGCCAAGGTCGGTGTGATCGGTGCCGGCACGATGGGCGGCGGAATCACGATGAACTTCCTCTCGGCCGGGATCCCGGTGACGATCGTCGAGCAGGAACAGACCGCGCTGGATCGCGGCATGGGCGTGATGGGCAAGAACTACGAAGCCAGCGTCAAGCGCGGGCGGATCGAAGCCGCCGATGCCGAGGCGGCGATGGGGCGGCTAACCCCCAGCCTGAGCTTCGACGATCTGGCCGACTGCGATCTGGTGATCGAGGCGGTCTACGAATCGATGGATGTGAAGAAGGACGTCTTCGGGCGCCTTGATAAGATCGTAAAGCAAGGCGCGATCCTGGCCAGCAACACCAGCTACCTCAACGTCGATGAAATCGCGGGCGCGACCCAGCGGCCCGAGGTGGTGCTGGGCATGCACTTCTTCTCGCCCGCCAACATCATGAAATTGCTCGAAGTTGTGCGCGGTGCCAAGACCGGGGCAAGCCAGCTCGCCACGGTGATGCAGCTCGCCGGAAAGATCCGCAAGGTTCCGGTGGTTTCGGGCGTATGCCACGGCTTCATCGGCAACCGGATGCTCTCCAAACGGCAGGAACAGGCCAATGCGCTGCTGATGGAAGGCGCGGCCTATTACGATATCGACCAGGTGTTACTCGATTTCGGCTTCCCGATGGGGCCGTTCCAGATGGGCGACCTGGCGGGTCTGGACATTGGCTGGCACCGCGATCCGAGCAAAGTGACCACGATCCGCGAGGCGCTCTGCGCGGTGGGCCGCTGGGGGCAGAAGACCGGCAAGGGCTTTTACGATTACGATGCCGAGCGCAAGCGCACCCCTTCGGACGAGGTCAAGGCGATCATCGGCACCTTTGCCGCCAAGAGCGGCGTCACCCAGCGCGTGGTGGACAAGCAGGAGATCTTCGAACGCCTGCTCTACCCGATGGCATCGGAAGGCGCGTTGATCCTTGAAGAAGGCATCGCCCAGCGCGCCAGTGACATCGATCTGGTCTGGCTCAACGGCTATGGCTGGCCAGCCTGGACCGGCGGGATCATGTACTGGGCCGACCACGAAGGGCTGGCCAAGATCGTCGAAGGCCTGAAACGCCACGAGCTGCCGGTCGCCCCGCTGCTCGCAAAACTGGCCAACGAGGGCGGGAAGTTCAGCGCATGACTGCCACGGCGGCGCTGCTGGCCTTCACTGCCACCGCCGCGCTGCTGACCGTGACGCCGGGCCTCGACACCGCGCTGGTGCTGCGCACCGCCGCTGCCGAAGGGCCGCGTCGAGCCATGCTCGCGGCGCTTGGAATCGCGTTGGGTTGTCTTGGCTGGGGGCTGCTGGTGGGCGCGGGCCTTGGCGCACTGCTGGCGGCCTCTCAACTGGCCTATGAAGTCTTGCGCTGGGCGGGTGCGCTTTACTTGTTCACTCTCGGTCTCAAGCTGATCCGCGCCCCGCGTCAGGCGCTCGACCTGCCGGAAGGAGAGGCTGGTAAATCGGCTCAACCCAATTGGCTGCTGCGCGGATTCCTGACCAACATGCTCAACCCCAAGGTTGGCGTGTTCTATGTCTCGTTCCTGCCGCAGTTCATTCCGGCGGGGGCAAGCGTGCTCGGCTGGTCGGTGCTGCTGGCGAGCGTGCACAACGTGCTGGGCCTGTTCTGGTTCGCCGCGCTGGTCGCCGCGACGCAGCCCCTGCTGGGCGCACTGCGGCGGCCGGGGGTGATGCGCTGGCTCGACCGGCTGACCGGCACCCTGTTCGTGGCCTTCGGGCTGAAGCTGGCTTTCGACGCGCGCGGTTAGCGCCCGCGCGGGATGCACTGTTCGCGCGGCAGGCCGGGGAAAGTATCGCAGTTGTAGAGCACGATCTCAGCCCCCGCTGGATCGCGCGAATAGCTGAATTGCAGGGTATCGCGTGCGCCGCGCGGCAGCGGGAAGCTGGCGGGGACCTGGTCGCGGCTGAGCCAGCCCATGACCCGGCAAGTGCCTTGCCCGGTGCACAGGCTCTTGGCCGTGGACAGCGCGGCCTGCGGGCCGGCGCCGGTCGCCAGCACGATGAAATTGGCTTTGCCCGAAGGCAGCCGCATCACCACTTCGCCGCTGGAAACCTTGGGGGTGTCGAGCGGCAGCGGGGCGATCGCGACTGATGCGTCGAGATCGTAGATGTCGGGCAGGCCGCTCATTTGCGGCATGGGTGCGGGGCCGGTAGTGAGCGCCGCAAACGATGGCTCGCCGCCGCGATAAGCGGTCCAGCTCTTGGCGGTGCCCCAGCGGCCCGGCCAGCGGAAGAACAGATGGGTTTCGACCTGGGTAAGCTTTTCCAGCTTTGGGCTCCACGAGGGATAGACCCAGTCGGTATGATAATGCGTGGACTGGCCGACCTGCGCAAAGACCGACCCGGCCAGCGCCTGATCGGCGCGCGAGCGGGCGACCGCCCAGGCTTCCTCGCCGTAACGCCGCGCCAGCGAGCCATCGCAAGTGAAAGTGAACTGGCAGCCGGTGACGCGTTGCGAGCCTTCGAAAACCACCCCGCAGACGGTCTTGGCAAAGGCCGGATGGCGCGTGCGGTTGAGGATCACCTGGATTACCGATCGCTGGCCGATGTCGCTGGGCCCAGCCTCAGCCATGGCGGCGAGCGCAAGGCATTCGCGGGCATTGGCGAAATCGGCCGCTGATCCGCTGAAACGGAACGGCGGCGCCGGGTCAATCGGGCCGGTGATGAAGGGATTGCGGGCATTGGAGGCGCGCGCGGCGTCCATTGCATCGAGCGAAAGCGAGCCCATCGGCGGCTCGAGCCCGACCACCGGCGCTTCGGCGGCATTGCCGGGCAATGCGGCGAGCTCGGCGGCCTGAGCGGCAGCGGCGAGGCCGAGCATTGGCTGCATGGTCTGGCTGAAGTAAACCATCAGCATGATCGGCAGCAGCGCCATCAGCGCTACGATCATCCTGCGGTTCAGCACGTCGTCCATGACCGTCCTCTAGCTGTAAGCCCGAAAACAAAAAACCCCGCCGGAGCGGGGTTTGGTGTTGGTTGCGGGGGTAGGATTTGAACCTACGACCTTCAGGTTATGAGCCTGACGAGCTACCGGGCTGCTCCACCCCGCGTCACCATACTTGACCAGGTCGCCCTAAGGCAGCCCGTGAGCTTGTCTTTGGTGTCCGATTTGCGCTGCAAATCGGTTGGCGGGCTGCTCCACCCCGCGTCACCATCTCGCCCAGATAGGGCGAATTTGTCCGGACGCAAGGTCCGAAAACACGAAAAGGGCCTTCAAGGGCCCTTTGAGTGCGGGGCATGCTCCCCGTTAAGGGAGGCCCCGACATGTGAATGGGTTTTATAACCTGTACCCGCCGGCTTTAATGCCTGGCGACGTCCTACTCTTCCAACGCTTGAGCGGTAGTACCATCGGCGCTGTCAGGTTTCACGGCCGAGTTCGAGATGGGATCGGGTGGGGCACTGACGCTATGGCCACCAAGCAATAAAGCAGGCGGATACGGCTTTTAATCGATGCACTTTAGTGCGTTATAAAGGCGCGATCTGGCTGAAAATCGTCAGCATCAAGTCCAGCAAAGCTGTCATTGATGGTGGGACTCTCAAGCATGATCAGAGTTATTAGGACTGGTTAGCTCCACACGTTACCGCGCTTCCACATCCAGCCTATCAACGTGATGGTCTATCACGACTCGAAGATACCTTATCTTGAGGGAGGCTTCCCGCTTAGATGCTTTCAGCGGTTATCCCGTCCATGCATAGCTACCCTGCTGCGCTCCTGGCGGAACGACAGGTACACCAGAGGCATGTTCACCCCGGTCCTCTCGTACTAGGGGCAACTCCTCTCAAGTA
>PNJT01000047.1 GCA_013822005.1 Novosphingobium sp.
AAGCGGCGAGGAAGGAACTGGCCGAATTGCTGGGTGTGAAGGTCCATCTGTTCCTCCACGTCAAGGTCGATGAAAAGTGGGGCGACGACAAGGAAATCTACGAGGAGCTGGGGCTGGAGTGGGTGAAGTGAGACTTATCATCTTGGCTTGCTTGGCTGCCGCGACATTTGCTGCGTCGGCGCCCGGCGGCGTTCGGACTGTCAATGTGACGCAAGGCTCCGAACCTGGCTGGATACCAAGTCCCGAACTTGAAGGCGAAGCTCGGGATGTCGTTGCCCGTTATTCCAAGGCGCTCGATTCCGGAAAGTATGAAGAAGCGCGAACACTGCAGGGCAGCGGGCTGAAGGAGCTGCTTCCGGCGGAGCAGTTCCGCTCGGATTCGAAGCGAAGCAGAAAGGAAAATGGCGCTCTGCTGGCGCTCGACATCCGAATGATTACCTGGACCAAAGACTCCCCTTCAGCGCCATCCCCAGGGATTTATGCTGCGGTTGATCTGGTCAACAAGTATGCCCTCACAAGTCGGCACTGCGGCTTCATCATCCTGTACAAGCGACAGGAAGGTGAGCCCTTCAAAGTCGTCCGCTCCGAGAACACCTTCATGAGCAACAAGACCGCAAAGGCGATTGGCGCTAATGCGCCAAATGTCTGGCGCAATGTCTCCGCAGTTTGTCCGGGATTTACGCCGCCGCCTTGATGCCAGAGCCGTCGCGCAGGCAAGACCCTAACGCAACTTCGCAATCCCGATCCCGTCGATCTTCGCGCGTTCCTTGGTCGATTCCTCGCTGCGGCTGAGCGCCTTGGCTATTTCTTTCAGACCCTTGCCCTTGGCCGCGAGCACGCGCAGCTTGGCCACTTCATCGGCTTTCCAGGGTTGGCGGTGTTTGGTGAATTGTTCGACCATGGGTGGATGGTAGCGGAGGATGGAATAGTACGCCAGCGATCCCCGCGTTCGCGAGGATGAGGGTGTTTCGTCGTCCCCGGCTTGACCGGGGACCGCTGGCCGCCTTGACGCAAGCTCGCTGAACACGCCAGCGGTCCCCGCGTTTGCGGGGACGACGTTAGAGGTGGAATTTCGAGAGGTCTTCCCATTCGGGATTGAATGCTTCGATCAGTTCGATCTTCCACGCGCGCTCCCACTTCTTGAGGCGCTTTTCGCGGACAATCGCTTCTTCGATGCTCGGATATTCCTCAACCAGGACCAGCCGATCCAACCCATAACGTCGACAAAATTTAGAGCCCAGGCCAGTCTTGTGCTGGTGGATTCGTGCGGCCAGATCGGCGGTGACGCCCACGTAGAGCACGCCGTGGGCGCGGTTGGTCATGATGTAGATGAAACCGCCTTTCATCTGACCCTTCCCTTTCGTCGTCGTCCCGGACTTGATCCGGGACCGCTGGCGTCCTCAGCAGGACCTGGCTGAGAACGCCAGCGGTCCCCGGTCAAGCCGGGGACGACGTGCTACTTCTTCTTGGCCGGAGCCTTCTTCGCCGGGGCCTTCTTCTTGGGCGCAGCCTTCTTACGACCCTTGCCCTTGGCGGGACCCTTGGCAGCGCGTTCGGTGATCAGGACGACCGCTTCCTCTTCGGTCAGCGTTTCGGGCTGCTTGTCGCGCGGGAGGGTGGCGTTGGTGGTGCCGTCGGTGACGTAAGGCCCATAGCGTCCGGCCATCAGCTTCATCACCCCGCCGCTTGTCGGGTGCGCGCCGAAGGTCTTGAGCGGTTCGGCAGCGGTGCGGGCACCCCGCCCCCCGCCATTGGCCGCTTCGGCCAGCTTGACCACCGCGGCGTTCATGCCGACTTCGAAGATCTCGGCGGTGCCGCGCAGTTTGGCATACTTGCCATTATGCGCGAGGTATGGGCCGTAACGGCCTAGCGATGCAGTGATTTCTTCGCCCGTCTCGGGATGCTTCCCGATCGTTCTTGGCAGGCTGAGCAGCTTGACCGCCCAGTCCAGATCGAGCTCGGGAATGTCCTTGGGGATCGAGCTGCGCGCCGCGCCCTTGCCGCTGCCCATTTCGATGTAGGGGCCGAACCGGCCGACCTTGCGAGTGATCGGTTCGCCGGTTTCGGGGTGCTTGCCCAGCTCGCCCTCTTCGCCCGCCGCCGCGCCGCCGGGCTGGGCGAACTTGCGGGTGAACTTGCACTCGGGATAGTTGGCACAGGCCACAAAAGCCCCGAACCGCCCGCCGCGCAGCGCCAGGCGACCGCCGCTGCGGCCTTCGCTGTCGCACAGCGGGCATTTGCGCGGGTCGGTGCCATCCTCCTTGGGTGGGAACAGGTAGTCGGACAGGAACTCGTCCAAGGCCTCGGTCACTTCCGAGGGCTTGCGTTCCATTACCTCGTCGCTCTTGGGCTTGAAATCCTTCCAGAATTTGGAAAGCAGCTCCTTCCAGTCCTCGCGCCCGCCCGACACATCGTCGAGCTCCTCCTCCATGCCCGCAGTGAATTCATAGGCGACATAGCGCGGGAAGAAGCGTTCGAGGAAGGCGGTCAGCAGGCGGCCGCTTTCTTCCGCAAAGAAGCGGTTCTTCTCGGTGCGGACGTAGTTGCGGTCCTTGATCACCTGGATTGTCGCCGCATAGGTCGAGGGGCGGCCGATGCCGAGCTCCTCAAGCCGCTTCACCAGCGTCGCTTCGGAAAAGCGCGGCGGCGGCTGGGTGAAGTGCTGGTTGGCCTCTACCCCGCGTTTGGCGGGCGTATCGCCAGCTGCAAGCACCGGCAGCATCGCGCTTTCGTCCTCGTCCTCGCCCGGCTTCTGGTCAAGCGTTTCGTCATAGACCGCCAGGAAGCCGGGGAATTTGATCACCTGGCCATTGGCGCGCAGTTCGTGCTGGCCGGTGCCATCGCGCAGCGTAACCACGGTGCGTTCGATCACGGCGGAGGCCATCTGGCTGGCAATCGCGCGCTTCCAGATCAGCTCATAGAGCTTCCCTTCGTCGCCGCTGCCGTGACGATCCTTGCCGAAATCGGTCGGCCGGATTGCCTCGTGGGCTTCCTGGGCGTTCTTGGCCTTACTTTCATAAATGCGCGGCTTTTCAGGTAGGTAATGGCCATTGTTATAGCGATCTGCGATGACTTTGCGCGCCGCCGAGATCGCGCTCGAATCCATCTGCACCCCGTCGGTCCGCATATAGGTGATCGCGCCCGCCTCATAGAGCGTCTGCGCCACCCGCATGGTGTGGCTGGCCGAGAAGCCCAGCTTGCGCGCGGCCTCCATTTGCAGGGTTGAGGTGGTGAACGGCGGCCAGGGGTTGCGGCGGCTGGGCTTGGTTTCGACCTCGGCGACGCGGAAGGCACCCGCCTCAACCGCCGCCTTGGCGCGTTCGGCGCTGCCGGCATCGCCGAGGCTGAGCTTGTCGAGCTTCTGCCCTTCGAACTTGACCAGCCGCGCCGGGAACTCGGTGCCGAGGTGTTCAAGCCGGGCCAGCACCGACCAGTATTCCTGCGGCTTGAAAATCTCGATCTCGTGCTCGCGCTCGCAGATCAGCCGCAGCGCCACCGATTGCACGCGGCCCGCGCTCTTGGCACCCGGCAGCTTGCGCCACAGCACCGGCGAGAGCGTAAAACCGAACAGGTAATCGAGCGCGCGGCGGGCGAGGTAGGCGTCGATCAGGTCCTGATCGAGCGCGCGCGGGGCCTTCATCGCCGCCAGGATCACGTCCTTGGTGATCGCGTTGAAGGTGACCCGCTCCACCTCCTTGGGCAGCGCCTTCTTCTTGGCCAGCAGTTCGCGCACATGCCAGCTGATCGCCTCACCCTCACGGTCAGGGTCGGTGGCGAGGATCAGGCGGTCGGCGGTCTTGGCGGCATCGGTGATCGCCTTCACCTGGCGCGCCTTGTCGCCATAGAGCTCCCAGTCCATCGCGAACCCTTCGTCGGGGCGGACCGAGCCGTCCTTGGGCGGCAGGTCGCGGACGTGGCCGTAGCTGGCCAGGACCATGTAGTCCTTGCCCAGGTATTTCTCGATGGTTTTGGCCTTGGCGGGGGATTCGACAATGACTAGTTGCATGATGGTTGGGATCGCCCTTACGCGTATGTGTACACACGCGCGAGGGTGGCGGGGTGCTTAGCCCTTCGTCAAGGGCGTCATTCTCCACGCCAAAAAGAACCCGATCCCCAGCAGCACATCGATCCCGGCAAAGACCGCGACTGGCGGCTGGACCGGATAGCCGCGCGCATAGAGCGCCAGCGCGGGCAGGCCGAAGACCAGCTTCTCGGCAATCGCATAGGGCATCAGCGCGCGGTACTTCACCGGATCGCTGCCGATCGTCCAGAACACCCCCTGGAATACCAGCGCGAGGCCAACGAAGCCAAGGAACACTTCCGCGCCAGCCGGGGGCAGCGGAGTGAAATAGAGCGGCAGCAGCACGATCACGCCATAGATCGCTGCCCAGCGGAACATCCGCGGTGGAAACTTCTGCATCACGCCTCCCCAATCTCAAATCCGTTCGTCCTGAGGAGACACGAAGCCGAAGGCAGAGTGTCGTCTCGAAGGACCTGCGTGCGCAAGCTGTGGTTCGAGACGGGCCTTCGCTGCGCTCAGTCCCTCCTCACCACGAACGGACTAATTGGAGCCTACTGATCCCGCAAGCCCCTGGGCGGGATCACGCATTTGCCGCGGTCGTAGTTGCCGACCTCGCGGATCACTTCCTGGCTTTCGGGCTCGATCCGGCGGCCCGAGATCTGGCTGTCGATCACCCGGCGCAGCAAGGCGTCGAGCCGGGTGACGAGGTAGCAGTCGATCGCCGGCGGCGCATGGCGGTTGCCGATCCCGCTGTCGTCGGTCAGGAAAGTGTAGCGGCTCTGGGTGATCGCAGCCATTGCACGCATCACATATTCGGCCTTGTCGGCCACGCCCGAGGCGGCGACGGGCACGATCTGGACCCGCTTGTGCCGCAAGACCTCGCTGGCGCGCCAGGTCAGTCCGACGTTCTGGTCATGCGGCGGGGCATCGGCGACCAAGAGCAGCGACTTGACCGCATCGGGGCGCCAGTCCTGCCCGGCGGCGCGGATCATCGCCTGATCCATCGCTTCGGGATAGTCCCCGCCCCCACCGGCCCAGCGCTGGCCGAGTTCCGCTTGTGCGCGATTGAAGTCGCGGGTCAGCGGGACGGTCTGGGTGACGTAATCGTCGCCAATGTCGCGGTAGAAAACGAAGCCGACGCGGATATCGAGCCCCGGATGGCGTGCCCGCAGCGAGGAGAGGATCGACTGGAGTTCGGCCTGGAGATAGCGGATCTCATCGCTCATCGATCCGGTGGTGTCGATCACCAGCATCAGGTCAAGCTTCTTGGCCCCCACCGCATCGCCGCGCTGGGTGAACTGGACCTGCTGGCCGCCTCCGCCCGAAGCAATCGCCACTTCGCGCCACTCGTCCTGCCCGGCGCGCAGCCAGACCTTCTGGCCCAGCCGGTCCAGCTCGGGGAAGAAGCTGACCGTGCCGTCGGCGGTGGTCGCCAACCGCAAGCGTCCGCCATCGGCGCAGGCCAGCTCGACCGGCGCAAACGGCACGGGGCGGCCCAAGCGATCCTTGACCGCAACGGTCAGCACCCGCGACGTATCGAGCCGCGGCAGCTCCGGCATCGACTGGCCCAGATTGGCGCGGCGCAAGTACGAGGCGTAGAGTTCGGGGTTGAGCAGATCGTCATGCTCGCCCGCGGTCAGCAAGCCCGATTGCGGGCGCGGCTGGGGGCGGCGCGGATAGGGGGTGGTTGACGGGTCAGGATAGCCCGCGCTTTCGCCTTTCGCAATCTTGGCTGTTCCCGCTGGTGCTTCCCGGGCTTTGTACTCGCCGCCGGCAGCAGCCGGAGCATCGCCCGCGACAACAACATCCCGGGCCGAACCGCTGACCGACGCAGCATCGGCAGACGTTGGCGGCGGCGGGGCGGAGGCCGTTTCGGCAATCGGAGCGTCGCTGCGCTTGCTGTGCACCGGGCGAGGCGTGGGGCGTTGCTGCTGCTGGTCCCACTGCTCGGCCCCCAGCTGCGGCAGCGGGCCGGGGCGATAGCACAGGCCTTGCCGGTGCTGCTGGCTCGCCCGTTCGGGCGGAACGGCGGCGGCGGGGCCCTGGGCCAGCACGGCGACGACGGCGAATGTGGAAACCAGGCTACGCATTGACTGTCCCTCCTGCGGCTAGTGCAAGCCGAGGGGTGCGTCAGCAGCGATGAACCGTTACTGAATGTTACAAAGTATCATTTAACCCGCCAGACTCACCCGCCCCGCGGCATGGCGGACCAGCTTGCCCGCCAGTTCCAGTTCCAGCAGCGCCAGCTGTACCGCAGCCGCGCTCTCCCCGCTCTGGCGGATCAGCTCATCGACCGGGACCGGCGCGGTGGTGAGCAGGCCAGCGACATCGGCAGGTTCATCGCCCAGCTCGTCGGGCAAGGCCGAATAGCTCGCCGCTGCCTCGCGGAAGGTCGAGCGCGGGCTGCCGGTGAAGCCGGTGACCAGTTCGATCACATCGGCGGCGCATTGGACCAACACGGCCCCGTCGCGGATCAGCTGGTTGCAGCCCTGCGCGCGCGGATCGAGCGGCGAGCCGGGCACCGCCATCACTTCGCGCCCGGCCTCTCCGGCGAGGCGCGCGGTGATCAGCGAGCCGCTCTTGGGCGCGGCTTCGACCACCAGCGTGCCCGCACAAAGCCCGGCGATGATCCGGTTGCGCGAGGGGAAGTGGCGGGCCAGCGGTTCGGTGCCGGGGGGCTGTTCGGCCAGCAGCAGGCCCTTCTTGGCGACCTCTTCCTGCAAATCCGCATGTTCGGGCGGATAGGCAATGTCGATCCCGCTGGCGATCACGCCGATGGTCCCGCCGTCCAGCGAAGCGCGGTGCGCCGCCCCGTCGATCCCGCGGGCAAGGCCTGAGACCACCACAAAGCCTGCATCGGACAGCTCACCCGCAAACTGCCGCGCCAGCTTGACTGCCGCTGCCGAGGCATTGCGCGCGCCGACGATTGCCACGCAGGGGCGCAAGGCCAAAGCGGCATCGCCACGGCAGGTCAGGATCGGCGGGGCAGTGTCGAGCTCCCCCAGCAATGTCGGATACTCAGGCGAATCGTGGAACAGGTACCGCGCTCCGGTCGCCCGCACCGCCGCAACCTCTTTGGCCACCCGCCCCTCGTCAGCGACGCGGTAAGCCCCGCCCTTCCCAGCCAGATCGGGCAGAGCCGCAAGCGCGCTCTGCGCATCACCGAACCGGCGCATCAGCTGGCGGTAAGAAACCGGCCCGACATTGGGCGAACGCAGCAAGCGGATCCGGGCAAAGGCTTCGTCTTGCCCAAGCATGGCCCTAGCCCTTCTGGCCGATCTTGGGTTCGGTTCCGGCGCGGATGCGGGCGATATTCTCACGGTGGAGCCAGAACACCAGCGCGCTGATGAACCCTAGGACTGGAAGCAGATCGATGCGCCCCAGCAAGATTGCAGCCACCCCGGTGGCTGCCACCGCGGATAATCCAGCAGCCGATGAAATCCGCGTCACCGCAACCACGGCCAGCCAGACTGCCGCATAGGTCAGCCCGATCGGCCATGAGAGAGCCAAGGTAACCCCCAACGTGGTCGCCACGCCCTTGCCGCCCTTGAACTTGAGCCAGACCGGGAAGCAATGGCCGAGTACCGCGCCCAGCCCGGCCAGCGGCGCGCCCAGTCCAGCCAGGTCCAGCGGCGCGGGAACAGCGAACCATCGCATGGCCAGCCACACCGCCAGGAACCCCTTGGCTCCATCGAGCAGCAAGGTCGCCGCGGCCAGCCCCTTGTTGCCGGTGCGCAGCACGTTGGTGGCGCCGATATTGCCCGAACCGATGCTCCGCAGGTTGCCCTCACCGAACAGGTTGGTCAGGACCAGCCCGAACGGGATCGAGCCCAGCAGGTACCCCAGTGCGAGTGAGTAAAGTGTTTCCATTTCCCTATCCTAACCGCTCGGGCTGAGCTTGTCGAAGCCCCGTCTTTTCTTTTCCGCCCGGTTGTAAGTAGAAGGACAGTCCTTCGACAAGCTCAGGACGAACGGGAATGGTTCGCTTTGGTTGATTCTTTTGCTCCGATCCTGTTGTTCGATTCAGGCGTCGGCGGACTGTCGGTGCTGGCCGAAGTGCGCAAGGTTCTGCCCAATGCGCCGGTGATCTATGCCGCCGATAATGGCGGGCTGCCCTATGGCACCAAGAGCGAGGCCGAAGTCGCCGCGCGGGTCTGCGGGCTGCTCGGGCGAATGAGCGAGCGTTACAAACCGCGGCTGATCTGCATCGCCTGCAACACCGCCAGCACCATCGCGCTGGGCATGGTCCGCGATGTGCTCAACGTGCCAATCGTCGGCACGGTTCCGGCGATCAAACCCGCCGCCGAGCAGACCAGCAGCGGAGTGATCGGCCTGCTCGGCACGGCGGCGACGATCCGCCAGCCCTATGTCGATCGACTTTCGGCCGAGTTCGCTGCGGACAAGGTCGTGCTGCGCTTTGGCGCGGGCGAACTGGTTAGTGCAGCCGAGGCCAAGCTGCGCGGCGAGGCGGTCGATCCGGCGGTGATTGCCCGTGCAGCGGCTGGCCTGCGCGATCAGCCCGGCGGCGCGGATATCGATACGGTGGTGCTGGCCTGCACGCACTTCCCGTTGCTGGAGCAGGAACTTGGCGCAGCCTTCGGGCCCGGAGTGCGGTTCGTCGATGGGGCCAAGGGCATCGCCCGGCGGATCGCTCACCTCACCAAGGATCAGCCTTTCGAGCGCGCCCGCGAGGACTTCGCGCTGTTCACCCGCCAGGACGACAGCCTTGCCAAACTTGCCCCGGCACTGGCACACTACGGGCTTGCGAGGGTGGAGGTCCTGCAATGACCAAGCGGCTGAACTGGATCCTGGCCGTGGTGCTGCTCCTGGTCGGATTGCCTTATTACTGGCTGCTGATCGACAATCGCGCCGGCGATGCCCAGCCCAAGCCGATCAGCATCGCGCAGCTGCGGCAAGCTGCAGCGGCGCTGCCCGGCGCTGCGCCCACCGCCGTCGAGGTTGAGCTGGTGACCTTCCGGCGCTTGCCCGGCGATCTGTTTGCCGCCGGATCAGGGATCAAGCGGCGGCTGATCGGGGTGATGGTCTGGCGGCTGCCCGTGCCCGGCAAAGGTCCCCTGGTGATCGACAGCGCCCTGAATGCTGCGGCGGCAGAGCAGATGGGCATGGAACAGTTCAAGCCCTATGCCTGGCAGCGCGTGGTCACGGCGCTGGGCGATGCCTCGCTGATCCTGATCACCCATGAACATGCCGACCACCTGGGCGGCGTCGTTTCGCTGGGGCGGCGCGATCTGCTGGACCGGACCCTGTTCAATGCCCAGCAGCTGCCGGGCAATCGCTGGACCGATCTGCTGACCTGGCCAGCACCGCCTCTGCCCCAGCCCACGATCACCGGCGCTGCGATCAAACCGGTCGCCCCCGGAGTGGTGGTGATCCCTGCACCCAGCCACACCGCCGGATCGCAGATGGTCTATGTCCGCCTGGCCGATGGGCGCGAGTACCTGTTCACCGGCGATATCGCGACACTGGCCCAAAACTGGCAGGAGCAGCGCGCCCGCTCGCGCCTGATCGGCGATTGGCTGGCGCCGGAAGACCGCAGCGAAGTCTATGCCTGGCTCAAGACCATCGCCGCACTCCAAGCTGCTGCGCCGGGCTTGGTAGTCTTGCCCGGCCACGATTTCGAATGGATCGTCGATCCCTTGAACAAGACCGGCGTCCAGAGCCAGTTCGTGAAACCGGCCGATTGATTCAGCGCAAAGTGTTTGCACTGGCAATCGGCCAGAGGTTGGCGTAGAGCGCGCAGCAGTTCGGCGCGCTGCCGGGGGATTCTAGACACGTGAACTACGATCACATCTTCGACCAAGCGATCGAGCGGCTGCATTCTGAAGGGCGCTACCGCGTCTTCATCGACATTCTGCGCAACAAGGGCGCCTACCCCAACGCGCGCTGCTTTGCCGGGCACAACGGCCCCAAGGACATCACCGTGTGGTGTTCGAACGATTACCTCGCCATGGGCCAGCACCCCAAAGTGATCGAAGCGATGGAAATGGCGCTGCACGATGTTGGCGCGGGCTCTGGCGGCACTCGCAACATTGGCGGCAACACGCATTACCACGTCGATCTTGAGGCTGAGCTGGCCGACCTGCACGGCAAGGACGGCGCGCTGCTGTTCACTTCGGGCTATGTCTCGAACGACGCGACGCTCTCCACCTTGGCCAAAATTCTGCCCGGCTGCGTGATCTTTTCGGACGAGCTCAACCACGCCAGCATGATCGCGGGGATCCGCAATTCGGGCGCGGAGAAGCGGGTGTTCCGCCACAACGACCTTGAGCACCTCGAAGAGCTGCTGGCGACCGAAGCGCCCGAAGTGCCCAAGCTGATCGCCTTCGAATCGGTCTATTCGATGGAAGGCGACGTCGCCCCAATCCACGCGATCTGCGACCTGGCCGAAAAGTACAACGCGCTGACCTATATCGACGAGGTTCACGCGGTGGGCATGTATGGGCCCCGCGGCGGCGGGATCACCGATCGCGACGAAGCCGCGCACCGGATCGACATCATCGAAGGCACGCTGGGCAAGGCCTTCGGCGTGATGGGCGGCTATATCGCGGCGGACAGCCGGATCATCGACGTGATCCGCAGCTATGCCCCGGGCTTCATCTTCACCACCAGCCTCTCGCCCGTGCTGGTCGCGGGCGTGCTGGCCGCGGTGCGCCACCTCAAAAACTCCAGCATTGAGCGTGAAGCTCAGCAGGCCAATGCGGCGATGCTCAAGGCCAAGTTCCGCGAAGCCGGGCTGCCGGTGATGCTCTCGACCACGCACATCGTGCCCTTGATGGTTGGCGATCCGGTCAAGGCCAAGAAGATCGCCGACGTGCTGCTGGCTGAATACGGTGTCTATGTGCAGCCGATCAACTATCCCACGGTCCCGCGCGGCACCGAACGCCTGCGGTTCACCCCCGGCCCGGCCCATACCGAGCCGATGATGGTGGAACTGACCAAGGCCTTGGTCGAAATCTGGGAACGCATGGACCTGGCGCTGGCCGCCTGAATATTATTGAGCCAGCGTTAGCTTCGATTCCTGCTGGACCGCCCCAAAGAATCCGTTACGACTCCGCGCCGTGCAAAGGGCACGAGGGTTTCGAAGTGATCGTCAGATCACCGAGGTCGTAGGGAGTGGGACATGGCAACCGATTGGGCCGCAGACGTCAAGAAATACGTAGCCGATGCCGATGATGCCGCGATCGCCGGGATCGTCCGCTATTGCGGGATTGCATTGCGCAACCGCGATTCGTCGCTGGTTGCGTTCAGCGACAAGACCGAGACCGACCGGGTCCGCAACAATTTTCTCAAGAAAAAGCTTGGCCTGACCCAGTCCGACGCCGTGCTCGACAAGGCGATCGCCAAAGTCGGCGAGGTGATGAAGGCCGACCGCACCAAGAACCGCGTGACGGTCTATTACCTGCTCGCCGCCGAGTTCAAGAAGCTCGACCTGTTCGTCAAGAAGACCGCAGAGAAAGCCAAGGCTCCGGCGGCCAAGGCCGAAGCCAAGGCTCCCGCCAAAAAGGCTGCCCCTGCTGCAAAGAAGGCCGAAGCTGCCAAGCCAGCGGCAAAGGCCGCCGCACCCAAGAAGGCTGCCGCACTGAAGAAAACAGCCGCAACCAAGCCCCGGGCGCTGGTCGACAAGCCTGCAGAAGTTGCCGCCGAAGTGACCGAACCGGCTCCTGCCCCGGCCCCGGCCCCTGCCCCGCAAGCCGCTGCCAACCCGGGTGCCGGCGCAGTCGGCGACGGTGCCGGACTGGGCGCGATTTGGTGGGTATTGACGATTGTACTGATCCTGTTCGTCCTGTGGTGGTTGATGAGCTGAAGCCCGGAATTCGGACAAACGAAAGGGCGGGATCGCAGTGCGACCCCGCCCTTTTCATTTCAGACCGGCAAGCCGTTCAGCGCAGCGAGACGACATTGTCCTTGGCGCGCGGATCCTGGCGCTCGCCGGTGTACTGGCTGGCCATCGGCTCGTCGGCGACCTCAATCGCCTGAGCCTGGCCAAAGCCATTGAAGGCGGTCTTCATCGCCGCGCCGTATGCACCCAGCATGCCGACTTCGATATAGTCGCCGGCCTGGATGTCGGCCGGCAGCTGGAACGGGCCTTCCATGAAGTCGGCATCGTCGCAGGTCGGGCCGTAGAACGAGAACGCGGTCAGCACGTCCGAGCGTCCTTCGGTCAGGCAGCGCACCGGGAACCGCCAGCCAACGTGCGCGGCATCATAGAGCGCGCCATAGGCCCCGTCGTTGATGTAGAGTTCCTCGCCCCGGCCCTTCTCGACCTTGACCACCAGCGAGGAGTATTCCGCACACAGCGCCCGGCCGGGCTCACACCACAGTTCGGACGAATAGCTGACCGGCAGCGATTCAGCCGCACGGTCGATCGCGCCGAAATAGTCCTCAAGCGGCGGCGGTTCCATGCCCGGATAGATCGAGGGAAAGCCCCCGCCAACGTCGATGATATCGACCGTGACCGCGGCATCGACAATCGCCGCGCGGACGCGCTCGATTGCCGTGACATAGGCAAACGGCGTCATCGCCTGGCTGCCGACGTGGAAGCAAACGCCCAGCGCATCGGCGACCTGGCGGGTCGCCTGAAGCAAGGGTGCGGCATCGGCCAGATCGATCCCGAACTTGGCGGCGAGGCTCAGTTCCGAATAGTCGGAGGAAACGCGCAGCCGCACGCACAGCGACAGGTCGGTCGCGCCGTCAGTGGCTTCGACGATCTTGGCCAGCTCTTCGTGGCTGTCGAGGCTGAACACGCGCACGCCGTGGACCTTATAGGCCTCGGCAATCGCGCCCTTCGACTTTACCGGGTGCATGAAGCACAGCACGGCTTCGGGCAAGACCGAGCGGACCAGCCGGACCTCGGCGATCGAGGCGACGTCGTAATGCGTCACGCCTGCGCCCCACAGCACCTTGAGCAGGTCGGGCGAAGGATTGGCCTTCACCGCATAGAGCGACTTGCCCGGAAACTTCTCAGCAAAAAAGCGGGCGGCGCGCGCGGCGGCGTGCGGGCGGTTGAGAATGACCGGTTCTTCGGGCGAGAGCGCGCGAACTACGGACAGAGCGTCAGGATACTGGTGCAACTCAAGGGACCCCCAATAGGCCTTTCGGCCAGGTAACACGAAGACGAGGCTGCCTTGCGGTTATTGGAAGTCCCCTTGGGGCAGCGGGGCTGGCCTATAAAGATTCGCACCTTAACTGCAAGTGAAAATGGCCCCGCGATCACCCCTTCATCAGGTGATCGGCCACTGCCCGGTAGGCGGGGAGCGAGGTGGGGTCGAAAGCACCGTTGGCGGCGATCGGGTGCGAGCCGAAGCGGGCGATGGTGACTTCGGCCACGGGGTCGATCCAGATCGCCTGGCCGTGGATCCCGCGCGCGGAAAAAGCTCCATGATTTCCGCCCATTGCCCACCATTGGCTGTTGTAGGAGCCGCCCGGAATCCACTGGTATCCGGCCGGCGCGAAGGCTTCCTTTGAGCCCCCGGCCTTGATGCTCGCCACTGCTTGATGGGCGATTGCCTGGCCGCCATTGCCGTGCCCGTCGCAGCGGACCGCCTCGCCAAACCGGGCCATGTCGCGCAGCACCGGATTGAGCCCGCCGCCCGCGAACGGCATTCCGGTCGAATCGATCAGGAAGTCGGCGTCCTGTTCCATCCCCAGCGGCGCCCAGATTCGTGTCGACAGGACCGCATCGAGTCGCCTGCCTTCGGTGCGCGCCACCAGCCAGCCGAGCACTTCGGTGTTGCAGGTGCGGTAGGTGAAGCGTTCGCCGTGCTCTCCTGCCTTCGGGATCGTCGGCAGGTACGAATAGACATCGCCTGCCCCCGCATAGCCGGGCGCGCGCGGGGTGAGCCCCAGCGCGTTGCTCATCGCGCCAATCCCCGAATTGGGGTCGGTATATTCTTCCGAGAAATCGAGCGCGGTGGTCATGTCCATGACCTGGCGCAACGTCGCATCGGCAAAGCCGCTGCGCGCCAGTTCGGGGATCAAATCGCCGATCAGCGCGTGCGGGTCGAGCCGGCCTTCGGCGATCAGCATTTCAGCTAGCGTGCCGACGAAGCTCTTGGTCACCGAAAAGGCAATGTGCGGGGTGTCGCGGCGGGTGACGCCGAGGTAGCGTTCGTAAACCACCGTGCCCTTGTGGACCACCAGCACTGCATCGGTGAAGTTGACCGCCAGGGCCTCTTCCCAGCTCAGCTCACGCCCATCATCCAGCGCGTTGAAACGCACGCCGTCGATATCATCGCGCAAGGCCTCGGGCAGTTCCCAGACCGGGCCATAACCGCGCGAGACCCGCACCGTCGGCAGAAACTCGCGCATGTGCGAAAAGGCATAGCGGTGCGTGGGAAAGCGCATGTGATCGGCGCGTTCCCACGCCAGCCGCTTGGCATCGGGCGGCGGGAAGCCCTGCATCCAGCCCATGGCGACGGGATCGGAGGTGTGCGCATCGAGGATCGTGTCGGGCATGCGGCTCTCCTGCTCTGTTGTGCCGACAGCATGCCCTAGGAAAGCCGGTCGCGGAAGTCCTCGTAACCAAACCGCTTGATGCACTCCAGGCTGTCGCTCTCGCTGTCCCACAGCCAGATCGAAGGAAGCGGCACGCCGTTGAAGGTGGTGGTCTTGACCATCGAATAGTGTGCCTGGTCGAGGAAGGCGAAGCGCTGGCCGACCTGGGGCCCTTGCGCAAAGCGGTAGTCGCCGATCACGTCGCCCGCCAGGCATGACGGCCCGCCCAGCCGCACTGCCCCGCCTGCGCCCTCGTCGATCTCGGTATCAAGCTGCGGCAACTCGCCCAGCATCGCCGGGCGGTAAGGCGCCTCGATCACATCGGGCATATGGCAGGTCGCCGAGACATCGACGATCGCCACCGGCATGCCGTTCTCGTGGCGATCGAGCACCGTGCCGACCAGGATCCCGGCATCGAGCGCCACGGCCTCACCGGGTTCGAGATAGACTTCGGCCTGGGTATCGTCCTTCAGGTCGATCAGGAATTCGACCAGTTCGTCGCGCTGATAATCGGCGCGGGTGATGTGGTGCCCGCCGCCCAGGTTGAGCCATTTGAACTGGCCAAAATAGGGCTCGAGATAGTCGAACGCCGTGTCCCAGGTGCGCTTGAGCGGCTCAAGGTCCTGCTCGCACAAGGTGTGCATGTGGATCCCGTCGACCAGCTCCATATGCTCTTCGGTCAGCTGGTCGATCGGGAAGCCCAGCCGCGA
>PNJT01000048.1 GCA_013822005.1 Novosphingobium sp.
AGGGGCAACCAGCCCCTGCCGCGCGCCGCGCCTCGCCAGCGGCCTTCCTGGCCCAATCACGATGACCCAGAATGGTCGGGAAGTGCCCTAGGGGAGGGGGACCATCCTCGCAGAGGATGGTGGAGGGGCACGGGCGAGTGGTCCTGACGGCAAAGGGCTACGCGAGTGCCGACCCGCGAGGTCGGGATCACCCGCGCGTACCCCTCCACCATGCTGCGCATGGTCCCCCTCCCCGTGCCGGGGAGGAATTCAGCTGACAGTCGCTTTGACAATCATGCCCGGCTCGCGCGGGGGTTCGCCCTTGGGCAGGTTGTCGACGTGCTCCATGCCTTCTTCGACCACGCCCCAGACGGTGTACTGACGGTCAAGGAAAGTCGCATCGTCAAAGCAGATGAAGAACTGGCTGTTGGCGCTGTTCGGCGCATTGGTGCGCGCCATCGAGCAGACCCCGCGGACGTGCGGTTCAGCGTTGAATTCGGCCTGGAGGTCAGGCTTCGACGAGCCGCCCATGCCGGTGCCGTTGGGGCAGCCGCCCTGGGCCATGAAGCCGGGGATCACGCGGTGGAACTTGACCCCGTCGTAGAAGCCTTCACCGGCCAGCTCGACGATCCGCGCGACGTGGCCGGGGGCCAGGTCGGGGCGCAGCTTGATCTTGACGTCGCCGCCGCTCGACAGCGACAGGGTAAGGTATTCGGACATTGCGGTGGTCTCCTGATGATTTGCGCCCCGATATAGGGAGCTTGGGCACAAAGTCACGCCTCTCGCGCCTGCCCTGTTGCTTTTGGCAAACACAGGCCTAGACCTCGCGGCATGACTCCCGAGGAACTCCTTGAAGCGCAAAAGAGCGAAGCGGCCGATACTGCCGAAGCCGTGCGCATCGAAGACAGCCTCGATGAGGAAAACGTGCTGAAAAAGGACTTCGTGCGGCGCGTGCGCGAAGCCCTGGACGCGGGCGAGACCGACCAGGTGTACGAGCTGGTCGAACCGCTCCACCCGGCCGACGTCGCCGACCTGTTCGAACTGCTCGATGTGGACGAACGCCCGGCGCTGGCCAAGGCGATCAGCGACCTGATGGGCTCGGAAGTCTTCGCCGAGCTCAACGATCACGTCCGCGAACTGCTGGTCGAATCGCTGCCTGCCGGCGAAATCGCCGATATTGCTGAACTGCTCGACACCGACGACGCGGTGGCGATGCTGGAAGACCTCGACGAGGAAGACCAGCAGGCCGTCCTCGCCGAAATGGAGCCCGAGGACCGCGCCGCGATCGAAAGCGCGCTGTCATACCCCGAAGAGTCCGCCGGACGCCTGATGAGCCGCGATTTCGTCGCGGTGCCCGAGCATATGACCGTCGGCGACCTGATTGATTTCCTGCGCGACCAGCAAGAACTGGCCAACGAGTTCTGGGAAATTTTCATCGTCGATGCGCGCCACCACCCGATCGGCACTTGCGCGCTGAGCTGGATCCTGCGGACCCCCCGCCATATCGCGCTGACCGACGTGATGACCCGCGAACAGAGCCTGATCCCGGTCGATATGGACCAGGAAGAAGTCGCGCTGCGATTCCAGAAATATGCGCTGATTTCAGCCGCAGTGGTCGATCCCGACGGGCGGCTGGTCGGCCAGATCACCGTCGATGACGTGGTCCACATCATCCAGGAAGAAGCCGGCGAGGACGTGCTGCTGCTCTCGGGCGCAGGGGACGGCGACGTCAACGAGCCGATCCGCGATTCCTATGTCAGCCGGGTCCGCTGGCTGATCGCCAACCTGGTCACGGCGCTGCTAGGCGCGACGATCATCTCCAGCTTTGGCGGGGCGATCGAGAAACTGGTGGCCTTGGCCGCGCTCTCGCCGATGGTCGCCTCGATCGGCGGCAATGCCGGGACGCAGACCATGGCGGTTGCGGTGCGCGCGCTGGCCACCAACCAGCTGACCCGCGCCAACACTGGCCGCGTGCTGTGGCGCGAAATGCGCGTGGCGATGCTCAACGGGTTGACCGTGGCCACGCTGATCGGCGTCGCCACCGCGCTGGTCTTCGCCAACCCGCTGCTGGGTGCGGTGATTGGCACTGCGGTGGTCGTGAACATTATTACCGCAGGCCTTGCCGGGGTGGCAGTTCCAGTACTGCTTGACCGAATGGACCAGGACCCGGCCGTGGCCAGCTCGGTCTTCGTGACGATGATCACCGATTCGATGGGCTTTTTCGCCTTCCTTGGTCTGGCGGTGCTGAGCGGGCTGGTCAGCTGATGCCGCTGCACCTGACCAAGGTTGCCTTCAAGGCCACCTCGCTCGATGAAATGCACGGCTGGTTCGCGGACCGCGGCGAGGTCGCCAAGCTGACCACCCGCTACTTGCCCAAGCGCCACGCCGAGCTGATCGGCGGCTCGCTGTTCTGGATCTTCAAGCGCCAGCTGGTCGCGCGCAGCGAAATCCTGGGTTTCGAGGAAGCCGAAGGCGGGCGCACCCATATCGTGATCTCGTGCAAGCTGATCGACGTGCTGCCCAAGCCGCATCGCGCGCACCAGGGCTGGCGCTATCTCAGCGACGAGGACGCTCCGCGCGATCTGGCCGAGGGTGAAGTGAGCGGTGACGTGCTGCCCGGCAAGCTCGCCGGGGACCTTGCGCGGCTGGGGCTGGTCTAGGGCACTTCCCGACCATTCTGGGTCATCGTGATTGGGCCAGAATGGTCGGGAAGTGCCCTAGAGCCTGATGACATTGCTCAGAATCGCAAAGCCCCTCCCCATTGGGGAGGGGGGACTGCCGCGTCAACCTAACGTCATCAGGCTCTGGTCCCTTTTCGGCCACCCGCCTGAGCGCATTGGCATAGACCTCGGGCTCCTGTGCGCCGGGGATCAGGAACTTGCCCTGGACCACCATCGCGGGGACACCGGTGATATTCATATCCCAGGCCTGGGCCTCTTCCTGGCGGACGATCGCGCCCAGCGTCGCGTCACCCAGCGCGGTGCGAGCGCCCGCCGGATCGAGCCCGACCGAAGCAGCGACGTCGACCAGCACATCGGGATCGGACATATTGCGGCGCTGCTGGAAATGGGCATCGAACAGCGCCAGTTTGAGCCGATTCTGGACCTCGGCCCCGCACTCGATCAGTGCCCATTTGAGCAGCTTGTGCGCGGTGAACGTGTTCCAGATCATCGCCGGGGGCGGATCGCCCGCGCCGGAATAGGCGAAGGAGTATCCGGCCCGCTCGCCAATCGCCAGCAGTTGCCCCCGGTTGGCTTCGGCCTGCTCGGGCGTGCGGCCATACTTGCGGGCAATATGCTCGCTCTGACCCTCGCCTTCGGGGGGCATGTCGGGGTTGAGTTCGAACGGCAGCCAGCGCACTTCGGCGTCGATCTCGCCCTCCAGCATGGCGAGCCCCTTTTGCAGCTGGTTGTAACCGATGATGCACCACGGGCACATGACGTCGGAGTAGATGTCGATGGTCAGTTTGGCCAGAGCTGCCATTGGTCAATCCTTCTTCCTGCCCCTACCCCCGTTCGCATCGAGCGAAGTCGAGATGCCGCGGTGTCTCGACTTCGCTCGACACGAACGGGCAAAGGGGGTGTGAGGTTCATCTTGCAAGCCACCATTTGACCAGGTGATGCGCGATCGCCTGCGGGGGAGGAGCGATGAAGCGGCCGTCTTCGGCCCCGCCCATGGCATAGGCTACTTCGTCGCGGGTGAACCAGTCGGCCTCTTCCAGTTCGGTCTTGTCCACTTCCAGCTCGGCGCTTGTCGCGTGCGAGTGGCAGCCGATCATCAGGCTGGAGGGGAACGGCCAGGGCTGGCTGCCGACGTAGGTTACATCGCGCACAGTCACCCCGGCTTCTTCCTTGACCTCGCGCTCGACGGCTTCCTCGATGCTTTCGCCGGGCTCGACAAAGCCGGCCAGCGCGGAAAAGCGGCGCGGGGGAAAGTGTGGCTGGCGGCCCAGCAGCAGGCGGCCCTCATGCTCGACCAGCATGATCGTGACCGGATCGACCCGGGGGAAATGCTCGGCCTTGCAGACCTGGTTGGTGCAGCTGCGCTGCCACCCGCCTTTGGCCAGCACGGTGGGATTGCCGCAGCGCGCGCAATAGCGATGCCGGGCGTGCCAATCGACCAGCGCACGCGCCGTGCCATAGGTCGCCAGCTCAGCGCTTTCGAGCGCGGACATCGCTGCCCACAGCCGCGGGTTGGCGGGGGCGACGCTGCCCAGCAAGGCGGGCGAGACTTCGGCGAAGCAGGCCTTGCCCCCGGTCAGGCCCAGGAACACCAGCTCGGCATCCTCGGCGGCATCGGCCAAGGTCCCCCAGCCAAGATTGCCGTCGGGATCGATCACCGGATCAAGCCCATCGAGCTTCAAGAGCCGCGCGCGCCAGTCCATCAGGCCGGCCATCGCCTCGGGATCCGAGCGCAGGTGATCGGCCCGGTCGAGCCCGGCCCCGGCGAATGCGATGGTGCCGATGGTCATGCTCTCTTCGCCTGCATCGCGGTCAGGTCCGCGCCGACCGCCTTGGGAAACTCGCTGAGGATCGGCAGCCTGTTCTGCGGCATGTACTGGACATAAAGACTGGTGCGCAGCGCCATCTTCATTTGCGCAAAGCCGATCGTGCCGGCCGCGCCCGACCAGCCGAACAGCCCTTCGTCCTTGCCGGTGCCGACAATTCCGCCCGCGCCGAAATGCTGGCCCGCGACCCAGGTGCCGGCCAGGTCCGCGCTTTCGGGCAGCAGGTTCGATGTGCCCAGCCGCACCGCCGCCTCGCTCATCACGCGCGTGCCGTCAAGCATGCCGTAATTCACCAGCATGGTCAGGAAGCGGTCGAAATCGGCCGGGCTGGTGACCAGCCCCGAACCGCCGAAAGCAAAGGGGATCGGGTCCTGATAGATCGACTTGCCCGGCTTATCGATCGCGACGGGCGAGCCCAGGAAGTAGCTGTAATTGGTGGTCAGCCGTTCGCTTACCGTCAGCGGCACCTGGAAGAAGCTGGAGGTCATGCCGCAGGGCCCAAGGATCCGGTCCTTGACGAACTGGTCAAAGCTGGTCCCCGCCGCGCGGCCCACCACCAGCCCCAGCACGTCAAGGCTCATCGAATAGGCCCATTTGGTTCCCGGTTCGGCCACCAGCGGCACGGTTGCCGAAAGCCGCAGGAACTCGTCCGGGCCGGGCGTGGGCGGGCCATCGTTGACGCCCTTGATCTTGCGCTTGGTGATGATCCCGGGGTTGAGCCCCAGCGCATAGAGCCGGTCGGCCACCTTGTTCTTGCCGACCACCGCATAGCCAAGCCCGCTGGTGTGGGTCAGCAAGTGGCGGATCGTGATTGGGTTTTTGGCCGGGCGGGCTTCGAGGCTGACCTTGGGATCGATCGCCACCTGCATGCTCGCGAATTCGGGAACGAAATCGGCCAAGGGCTGGTCGAGCCGCAGCTTGCCCTCGTCGATCAGGATCATCGCGGCCATGCCGGTCAGCGGTTTGGTCATCGAATAGGCGCGGAACAGGCTGTCGGGGCCGCTGGGATCGCGGTCGTCAAAGCCTTCCTTGCCGCGCCTGATATAGCCGGGGGCCTGGTCCTTCCAGCCCAGCGCCGCAACCATGCCCGAGACCTTGCGGCGGCGGACGTATTTCTCGATCATCGCGGTGACCGTGGGCCAATGTGTTTCGATCCCGGCCGTCTGGGCCTGGGCCAGCACCCGGCCCAGCGGCAGTGCGGAAAGCGCCGCGCCTGCGCCCAGCATGGCCCCGCCGCGCAGCAGGTTGCGCCGCGAGAACTCCAACTGATCATGCATTCCCGGCATCTCCCTAGATCGCCAATTGCGGCGCGCCAAGGTCACTGCCTGCGGCCTTCGGAAACTTGTCGTACAGCTCATAGGCACTGGTCGGCATGTGCTGCGAGTAAATCGCGATGCGAATTCCGCGCTTGAAGTCGATCCGGAACACCGTCGCCGCCGCCCCGCTCCAGCCCAGAACTCCGGCCTTGTCGCCCAGCCCCAGCTGCGCGCCGGCACCGTGGCCGGCACCTTCCAGCCAGGTGCCCTTGGTCGCCGCGCCCGGCGGCATCAGGTTCGATCCGCCCAGCGCCACTGCGCGCGCCGCCATCACCCGGTACCGGCCAGAGATCCCGCCAGCCACCAGCATGGCCATGAACCGGTCAAAATCGCGCGGGGTCGAAACCAGCCCGCCCCCGCCCGACGGCACCAGCGGCGGATCGAGGAAGATCGAATCGGAGCCGGGGTCGATCAGTTGTGCCTTGCCGTCCTTGATCCCGTAATTGCTGGTCAGCCGCGCGGCCTTGGCGGCAGGCACCTGAAACGCGGTATCGCGCATGCCGCAAGGGCCGAAGAAGGTCTGCTGGAGGTAGCGTTCGAACGGCATGCCGCTGACCACTTCAATCACCCGGCCCAGCAGGTCCTGCGCGTACGAATAGGACCACTGCGTCCCGGGTTCGTAAACCAGCGGCAGGTCCGCCAGCCGATCGGCAAAAGCGGCCAGGCTTGGCGCGCTGGGCACGCGCACTTCGCCGGGCAGCAGCTGACGACTGGCCCGGCCGGAAGCGAGGCCCGCGGCAATGTAGGCCTTCTGGATCGGCCCGGTCTGGACAATCGCGTAGCCGAGGCCTGCGGTGTGGGTCAGCAGCTGGCGGATGGTGATCAGGCTCTTCGCCGGATGGACCTTATCGATCGGAGCATCGACGCTGTCGAGCACCTGCATTTTCGCGAACCTGGGCAGGATGTCGGCCACTGGCTGGTCGAGCCGCAGCTTGCCCTGCTCGATCAGGTGCATAGCCGCCATGCCGGTGACCACCTTGGTCATCGAATAGATCCGGAACAGCGAATCCGGCCCCACCGGGACCTTGCTGTCAAAGGCCAGCGTGCCGTGCGAGACGAATTGGGGTGCCCCGCGCCCGATTCCGACCGAGGCCACCAGGCCAGGCAGCTTGCCGCTATCGACCAGTCCGGAGATGAGGCCGTGAATCGCGGGCAAATCGAGCCGCGCCGCGCGGGCTTGCAAGGCACCGAGCGGCAAACCGGCAAGCCCCAGGCCAAGTCCCAATCCGCCGCCGCGCACCAACAGATCGCGCCGGTTCAACCCTGTCACCACGAAATTCTCTCCAATCGTCTCAGTCTTGCGCCAGGGCCAGCCGCGCGGCCTTGGCGAACAGCGTTGGCAGCCCGGCCTGTTCAAGCAGGTCCAGCGGCCACCATTCGCCGTGATCAGCCGCCAGCCTAGCCCAATCGCTTCCCGAATAAAGCATCAATTGCAAATCGAGATCGAAATGGGTGAAGCTGTGGCGCACCACCCCGCCCGGCAGCCATGGCCCCTCCAGCGGCGCCTGCCCCTGCCCGTCGCCGCGCGCATTCCAGCCATCATCGGGCAGCGCGCGCATCCCCGCCAGCATGCCCTTGCCCGGGCGCTGGACCAGCCAAACCTTGCCATTCGCCGCGATCCAGAACGCCTGCCCCCGGCGCTGCGGCTTGGACGCCTTGGCCGCTTTCACTGGAAAACGCTCGGGACCAAGCACCCTGCCCTTGCACGCGTCCTGCAGGGGGCAGAGCAGGCAACGCGGACTGCGCGGCGTGCAGATCATGGCCCCCAGGTCCATCATTGCCTGCGCGAAATCGCCGGGGCGTTTGGTGGGGGTCAGCTCGGCCACCCGCGCGCGGATTTGCGGGCGGGCCTTGACCAGCAGGTCCTCGATCGCCTCCAGCCGCGCCACCACGCGTTCGACATTGGCATCGACCACCGCCGCGCGCTCGCCAAAGGCAATCGCCGCGACGGCTGCGGCGGTATAGGCGCCCAGCCCCGGCAGCTTGCGCAGCTCAGCCTCGGTTTCGGGAAACTTCCCCAGCCGGGTGACTTCGCGCGCGCAAGCCACCAGGTTGCGCGCCCGCGAGTAGTAGCCCAGCCCCGCCCAGGCCGCCATGACATCGGCCTCCTCAGCCTTGGCCAGTGCCTCCAGTGTCGGCCAGCGCGATGTGAACTTTTCGAAGTACGGCCCGACCGCCGCGACGGTGGTCTGTTGCAGCATCACTTCGGACAGCCAGACCCGGTAGGGATCGGGCGGAGCAGAGCCCGGCGGACTGCGCCAAGGCAGGCTGCGGTGGCTGGCATCGTACCAGGCGAGCAGCTTGCCGGAAATTGTCTGCGCGCTGGCATCCATCGCCTGCCTATGGCATTGCCCGCAGCCGAATGGAACGAGAAGGAAAGCCTCCGAAAAAAGAACCGCGCCGCTATGAGCGGCCGCGCGGATCGGGGGTGCGCGCGATTGCCGATCTGATGCCCGATGTCGGCCGCACCGCCTTCCGCCGCTTCGGCTTCATCCAGTCGAGCGTAGTGACCCGCTGGCCCGAGATCGTGGGTGAACGCCATGCCCGCGTCTGCATGCCCGAATCGATCCGTTTTCCCCAGGGCGAGAAAACCGGCGGGATCCTGCAACTGGTGGTCGTCCCTGCCCATGCGCCGCTGATCAGCCATGTCGTGCCGGAAATCATCGAACGTGTGAACCGCTTCTTCGGCTACAGCGCGGTCGCGCGGGTCAAGCTTCGGCAAGGTGAGGTTAAGCCGCCACCTGCTGAAAAGCGCGCTGCTGCGCCGCCATCGCTGCGTCCGATCCCGATCGAGCTGGGCGACAGCCTGCGCGATATCGGCGACCCGGAACTGCGAACGGTGCTCGAATCGCTGGCGCGCAGCCTGGGCGAGGCAGACGAGAGGGGTCAGGAGTGAGAGGCAAAATAGCATTCGCAGGCCTGGCCGTGCTGGCATCGGCAGCGGGCGCAGCGCCCAAAACCATCGGGTGGAACCATGTGGTCTCTCTTGGCACCGACGGCAGTCATGTGCTGGGCAACCCGGCGGCCACGGTCAAACTGACCGAATATATCAGCTATACCTGCCCGGCCTGCGCCCGGTTCACCGCCGAAAGCGAAGGTCCGCTTCGGATCGGCTATCTGACAACCGGCAAGGTCTCGGTCGAAGTGCGCCACCTGCTGCGCGATCCGATCGACCTGACCGTGGCCATGCTGGCCAATTGCGGGCCGAAAGAGAAGTTCTTCCTCAACCACACGGCGTTCATGCGCAGCCAGTCCACCTGGATCAAGGCGCTGGGTAATGCCGGCCCGGCGCAGCGCCAGCGCTGGACCACCGGCACGCTGGTCCAGCGAGGTCGCGCGATCGCCAGCGACTTTCACTTCTACGCGGTGATGCAAAGCCGCGGCTATGACCGGATCACGGCCGACAAGTGCCTGGCCGACCAGGCCCTGGCCCAGCAGCTTGGCAACCAGGCCAAGCAGGGCTATTCCATGGGAATCCGGTCCACCCCGGCATTCACCATCAACGGCAAGCTGCTTGATGATACCTCCACCTGGGCAGAGCTGCGCCCCCAACTCGATGCGAGCATGTGAAGCGATGAAGACTGCCCTTTCGGCCGCCCTGATCGGCCTGCTGATGTTCACTGCCGAAGCCGGCCTTGCCGCCCAGGCCAAGCGCAAGGCTCCCGCCGTCACGACGGTGCTTCCGCTCGACCAGTGGGTGACAGTCAATCCCGATGGCTCGGTCCTGCTGGGCAATCCGGCGGCCGGGGTGAAGGTGGTGGAATACATGTCCTACACCTGCCCGCACTGCGCCCGTTTCAACGAGGAATCGCATGGCGAACTGCGCGGCGGCATGGTTCGCGGCGGCAAAGTCTCGCTCGAGCTGCAACCGTTCCTGCGCAATGAGTTTGACCTGATCGCCTCGCTGCTGGTGACTTGCGGGACCAAGGACAAGTGGTTCGGCAACAGCGACGCGGTGTTGGCCGCGCAGGCCACGTGGTTCCAGCCGCCCGCCGACCCTGGCTACAAGCAGCGCTGGGCCGCGCTGGAAAGCAACAAGCCCGCGCTGCGCAAGGCTGTGGCGCGCGATCTGGGGCTGGTCAAGCTGATGCAGGGCCGCGGCTATGCCCCGGCCCAGCTCGACATGTGCCTGGCCGATGAAACCAGGGTCAAACAGCTGATGGCCATGACCGAAAAGGCCGCAGCCGACGGGGTCAACGGCACCCCGATGTTCAAGATCAACGGCAAGCTGCAAGACGTCTTTGGCTGGCCGCAACTGAGGCCCTTGATCCAGAACACCCTGCTGCCGCCTTCGGCCATCTGATTCACCTGTGGAGAAGCCTGTGAGCCGACAGGCCGATCCTTCATCGCCGGGACGATCCCGGCTAGTTTCAACGACTCGAACAACAAGGACTTGTGAGGAACCATGACCGCACTTCGCCCCCGCCACATGCTGCTGGCTTTCGCTGCCGTCCCGCTCGTCCTGGGTCTCGCTGCCTGCAAGCAGGAAGCCGCTTCGGATGCCGCGCCCAAGGGGGCGGCCATCGCCAAGATCGCGCCGCCCGCCGGGCAGAACTGGGGCGATACCTATTCGGTCACACCCGAAGGCGGTTACCTGATGGGCAACCCCCAGGCCCCGATCAAGCTGGTCGAATTCGCCGCACTCAGCTGTTCGCACTGCGCCAATTTCTCGGAAAAGAGCGCCGCCGAACTGCACGACAATTTCGTCGGCAGCGGTCGGGTCAGCCTGGAAGTGCGGTTCTTCATAATCAACGCGCTCGACGTTCCGGCCACGCTGCTCGCCACTTGCAGCGCGCCCGAAGCCGCGCTGCCGCTGGCCAAGCAGTTCTGGACCTGGCAAGGTGAAATGTTCAAAAACCTCAAGACCAACGGCGCGATGATGGAAGCTGCCAGCCAGCTTCCTGTCAATCAACGCTTTGCCGCGATTGCCAAGGCGGGCGGCATGGACACCTTCTTCGCTTCGCGCGGGGTGGCGGTCGATCAGGCCAATGCCTGCCTCGCCAATACGGCCAAGGCGACGCAGCTGGTCGAAGCGACCGGCAAGGCTGGCAAAGACTTCGGGATCACCGGCACGCCGACGTTCCTGCTCAACGGCACGAAGATCGACGCCAATACCTGGGAAGGCGTCAGGACCGTGCTCGAACAGGCCGGCGCACGCTGATTCACTGAGCAGAGGACCGGCAAATCACCGCCATGCGCATCAAGCGGCTCAAGCTGACCGGCTTCAAAAGCTTCGTCGAGCCCGCTGAACTGCGCATCGAGCCCGGGCTGACCGGAGTGGTCGGCCCCAACGGCTGCGGCAAGAGCAACCTGCTCGAGGCGATCCGCTGGGTGATGGGCGAGAGCTCACCAAAATCGATGCGCGGCGGCGGGATGGAAGACGTGATCTTCGCCGGCACCCAGCAGCGCCCGGCGCGCGATTTCGCCGAAGTCGTGCTGATGGCCAATGCGGGCGATAACGACAGCGAGATGGAAGTCGTCCGCCGGATCGAGCGCGGGGCGGGCTCTGCCTACCGCGTCAACGGCCGCGACGTGCGCGCCAAGGACGTCTCGCTGATCTTTGCCGATGCCGCCACCGGCGCGCATAGCCCCGCGCTCGTCAGCCAGGGCAAGATCGCCGCGGTGATCGCCGCCAAGCCGGCCGAACGCCGGATGATGCTGGAAGAGGCGGCGGGAATTGCGGGCCTCCACGTGCGGCGCAAGGACGCCGAGCAGAAGCTGCGCGCAACCGAGGCCAACCTCGCCCGGCTCGAAGACCTGATGGGCCAGCTCGACGCGCAGATCGGCACTCTGCGCCGCCAGGCCCGCGCCGCCGAACGCTACAAGGCACTCAGCGACAAGATCCGCCTCGCCGAAGCGCGGCTGGTCTTCGCGCGTTGGCGCGATGCTGCCGCCGCCGCCGAAACCGCCCGCACTGAAGCGTCGGGGGCCGAGGCCCGCGTGGCCGAAGCCCAGGCGGCAATGAAGGCCGCGCAGGAAGCTCAGCACCAGGCCGCCGAAGCGCTCGCCGAAGCCCGCGACGAGTTGGCCGACCGCCGCGACGATGCCAGCGCGCATGGCCACCGCATGGCCCAGCTGACCAGCCAGCTCGAAGCCGCCGAGGAACGGCTGAAGGACCTCGACCGCCAGCACCAGCGGCTGGCAGAAGATCGCGGCGATGCCGACCGCCTGACCAAGGACGCCGCCGCTGCCCTCGCCAAGCTGGAACGCGATCTGGCTGACGGCGAAGAGGCCCTCGAAGCCGACGAACGCCGCCGGCCGATTGTTGCCTCCGCGCTTGACGAAGCCGACCGCAATCTGCGCGCAGCCGAACTGGCGCTGGCCAAGGCGACTGCCGACCAGGCCGGGGTTGAGGCCGAATGGCGCGTTGCCGATGCCGAGCTTTCAGCGACCGAGCAGCGCTTCAGCCGCCTTGCCGGAGAACTCCGCCGCCAGGACGATCTGCGCGCCGCGCTGGAACGCGAAGGCGATCCGCTTGCCGCTCTGGCCGAGGCCGAGCAAGCCCGCGATGCTGCCGCCAAGGCGCTGACCGACGCCCGCGCAGCGCTTGAAGTGAAGCAGGCCCGCAAGACCGAACTCCAGACCGCGCGCGACAGCGCCGGTTCCACGCTTGCCTCGGCGCGCGCCGAACTGGCCGGGATCGAACGCGAATTCCACGCGCTCAGCCGTGACCGTGAGGCCCGCGCCAAGCAGGCCAGCGGCAAGCACGGCCTTCCCGTCGCGCTCGACGCAGTGCGCGCTGCGCCCGGTTATGAACGCGCGCTCGCCGCGGTGCTGGGCCGCGATGCCAAGGCTCCGCTCGGCCCGGCGCAGCAGGGCGATGGCCGGTTCTGGACCGGGGCCGAGGCGCCCGGCGCGGTCAAGGACAGCCTCTCCGCGCATGTCACCCAATGCCCCGCTGAGTTGAAGGCCCGCCTCGCGCTGGTCCACGTTGCCGACAGCGATGATGGCCGCGCGCTCGCGCCGGGCGAATGGCTGGTGACCAAGGCCGGGCGGATCCGCCGCTGGGACGGCTTCGTGACGCAAGGCGAAGGCGCCGCCGAAGCCGCGCGGCTGGAGGCGGAGAACCGCTTCACCGTGCTCGAAGCCGAACTGCCGGGCAAGCAGGCGCTGGTGGCCGAGGCTGAGGCCGCCAATGCCGCAGTCCAGTCCGAGCTCTCCGGACTGCAGACCGGCCTGATCGCCTCCGAACGCGCTGTGGCGCAGGCTTCCGAGGCCGAACGCGCCGCCTTGCGCGCAGTGGATCAGGCCGAGGCGGCCAAGGCCCGGCTCGAACAGCGCCGCGCCGAACTGGCCGAGGCCGCCGGAGACCTGGCCGAACAGCTCAAACTGGCCGAGGCCGAGCGCGATGCCGCGCAGGCCCGCCGCGGCACCCTGCCCGATCCCGAGAGCGGCCGTGCCCAATTGGCCGCCGCGCAGGCCCGCCACGATGCCTCGCGCCAGGGGCTGCAATCGGCCACCGCCGGGCTTGCGTCCCACGACCAGGCGATCGCCGTCGCGCGCGAACGGACCAATGCCCTGCGCGGCGATATCAAGGGCTGGCAGGCCCGCGCAGGCGATGCCGCGAGCCGCCTCGCCGGCATGGAGCGCCGCTTTGAGGAGATCGCCGAAGAGCGCGCGGTGGTCGCCGCCAAGCCCGCCAGCCTGATCCGCGAGATCGAGGCCGGGGACGAAGTGCGCCAGCGGATCACCGCCGAACTGGCCAGCGCCGAATCCAAGGTCAGCGAACTGGGCGAACTGGCCCGTAAGGTCGAGGCGGAGTTTGCGGCTGCCAACGAGGCCCTCGCCTCAGCCCGCGAAAGCCGCGCCGGGGCGGCCGCCCGGGCCGAGAACGAAGAGGCCCGCCGCGCCGAGATGGCCGGGATCTCGGGCGAACGCTTCCAGTGCCCGCCGCCCCTGCTGCCCGAACGCTTCGGATTCCAGGCCGATACGGTCGGCCATTCGAGCCAGGAAAGCGCCGAGCATGACAAGCTGGTCGCCGACCGCGAACGGCTCGGCCCGGTCAACCTGCTCGCCGCCGACGAGCTGGCTGAAGCCGAGACCAGGCACGGCGCGAGCCTGGCCGAACAGGCCGAACTGCACGAAGCCGTCAGCCGCCTGCGCGGCTCGATCGGCAACCTCAACCGCGAAGGCCGCGAACGCCTGCGCGCCGCCTTCGAGGCGGTCAACCTGCACTTCCAGCGGCTGTTCGCCAAGCTGTTCGAAGGCGGCCAGGCGCACCTCGCGCTGGTCGATAGCGACGATCCGCTGGAGGCTGGCCTCGAAATCTACGCCCAGCCCCCAGGCAAGCGGCTCCAGTCGCTGACCCTGCTGTCGGGCGGCGAACAGGCGCTGACCGCAATCGCGCTGATCTTCGCGCTGTTCCTCACCAACCCGGCCCCGATCTGCGTGCTCGACGAAGTCGATGCGCCATTGGACGACGCCAATATTGAACGCTTCTGTGATCTGCTCGACGCAATGGTCGGCGAAACCCAGACCCGCTACCTGATCGTCACCCACAACGCCGTGACCATGAGCCGCATGCACCGCCTGTTCGGTGTGACGATGGTGGAACGCGGGGTGAGCCGGTTGGTCAGTGTGGACCTTGAGGGGGCGGAAGAGCTGCTGGCGGCGGAGTAGGTCAGCGAGTGTCTTGGCTCGAACGAACAGGAGTTTCGCATGGATGTAGTTGCGCAGGTGGAACAGCATGAACATCGCCTGCTAGCGGCAATGCTGGACGCCGATGTAACGACCCTGGCGGAACTGATTGACGATCGGCTTGTGTTCACCGGGCCGGACGGAAATCCGGTTTCCAAGGAACAGGACCTCACCGGCTACCGTAGCGGCAAGTTCAAGCTTACCCGGCTCGACCCGAAGGACCAGACCTTCCAGCAACTCGGCGAACTGGTCGTCTCGACGAGCAAGGCCGAGCTGGCCGGCAAGTTCGGCGACATGGCCTTTGCCGGCACCTATGCCTATACCCGCGTGTGGGCAGAGCAGGAAGGTAGCTGGCGTGTCGTGGCTGGGCATGCGAGCGCGATTGCCTGATCGTCACCCACAACGCCGTGACCATGAGCCGCATGCACCGCCTGTTCGGGGTGACGATGGTGGAGCGCGGGGTGAGCCGGTTGGTCAGTGTGGACCTTGAGGGGGCTGAAGAGCTGCTGGCTGCGGAGTGAGGTTACTGCTTGCCTGTGCCCTGTTCTTGGCTGGTTGCGAGATGGGGAGCGATCCTCACGGTCCTAACATTGCGACCTTGAAACTACGTGCCGACGACGGAACGGTCAGAGATTTCTATCTCGGCGGATATGATTCTGTTGATGAGTGCATGAAGGTTGTCGCTGACGAAACGGAATCGGCTGCTGTTGATCGCAACGACGAGTTTTGGACGAACCTAGTGGATAGAATCT